>JANORJ010000652.1:0-5468 GCA_031415255.1 Chitinophagaceae bacterium
TTCGCCCCGAAAGATTTTTCAACGATTCCTCCAGCAGATACATAGCAAAAAGAAACAAACCGACCCCGGCAGCAAGTTTAAAAATGAGATTGAGAATTTCCATAACTGCTGAAAGTGTGCTTTAGTTTATGTTGGTACTACTAAAAGTGGTATTCGTGTATGGTATGACATTTTCTTAGTCATACTCTTGTTAAATATACTTTCTATTAAAGTTCTTTTATGAGTTAACATGGCTACAAAATCAATGCCTTGTTCCAGTATATATTTTTCAATAGTTTCCTGAAACGTATGGCCGTCTATATGAACATGCTTTATGGTGGAATTTTTATACATAGTACTAAGTTTTTCCTCATAGGCTACTACGCCTCTTTCATCTTTCAGATATTCAATAGCATCGGCTTTATCGGCATCAGTAAATATGCCTATATGGACGACGGCATTAAATAATTCTGCCAGCTCAAACACAAGTTTAAAAATTTCTGGTTGAGTATCGAAATTATTTATAGCCAGTAAAAAAGATGTAGGAATCTCCCATTCACTCATTAGTGGAACAGCCATTACTGGTATGGTTGTCTTCCCAATTACCCAGGCAGATATGCTTCCAACTATTTTTTCCTTTACCCCCGCCTCACCCAGCGTACCCATAATTATAAGGTCAGCATGATGCTCGTCGGAAGCCTGCAGAATACTATCAGTTATCTTGCCATTGTACAGCTTTATATGTACGGAAAGTTTTTCTGTGTCTTCAATACTCTTTTTTAATATAGATAGGCTCTCGGTTGCCTTGTCACTTATTGTCTGGTTATGTTCATTATACTTAGTTTGGTTGTCTTTGAAAACTGTATCAAACATATCACAGGCATGTATCAAATAGATTTCTGCCTTTGCTTGTTTAGCAATTTGCACAGCAAAATTCAGGGCTTTGTCTGCATTTGGTGAAAAGTCGGTTGGCACTACTATTTTTTTCATATAAAGGAAGGTTTATGAAAGTGTAATTAAACTGTTATTACTATTCTATTTACTGACTATAATCATACACAGCAAGTACCGATCCATGATGAGTTTTCGTAGAAAATAGATAATATGCTATACAATGCTAATCTGCTTTTTTTGAATTTTGGAAGATTTTTTGAAAAGCTTCCTAGATCTTGTAATTGTTTACCAGTGTATCTATGCCAGCAAGAATTTTTCTGTTTACTTAGTTTTAGTACTTCCTTTAATTGTCATAGAAGATTGATTTAAGAAAGCCTGAGTGGACTTTATTAGGGTTAGAGAATGTCGAAATAATTTCAAAAGCCCCATCAATACAATGGAAACTCATGAACATCTAACCGCTTTAAAATAAATAGCATAAAGACGCTCATAACAAATAGAAACAAGGTTGTATTGATATTGTCTGGGTATGTAATTTTTTTGCAGAATTGTTTTTTGTACATAATTTCATGCCAAGTGCCTATGGCACTTGGCGATGGAGAGTCATTCTGGTGAGTTGATGAGCTGTCGGCTTTTTTAATTTGTATGATATTTTCCCCTTATGCATATTTTAGTAACAGGTGGTGCAGGTTTTATAGGCAGCAATCTTATCCGGACATTGTTTCAAAACAACCCGGGAATAAGAATTACCTGTATTGATAATTTCGATCCTTTCTATTCCGCTAATCTAAAGCAGTTCAATATCAGGGACTTTAAAACCAATCCCAATTTTCATTTTTTAAATAATGATATTGCTATTACAACTGCGGGAGAGCTATCTGAATTAATACCGGAAACGGTGGACATCATTGTGCATATAGCAGCAAAAGCTGGTGTAAGGCCAAGTATTCAAAACCCGTTGGCTTATCAGCAAACTAACGTTATTGGATTACAGCACATTCTTGAATTTGCCAGACAAAAAAATATAAAACAGTTTGTTTTTGCTTCCAGCAGCAGTGTGTATGGTATTAATGATCACTTTCCCTGGAAGGAAGAAGATCAGTTACTTCCTATTAGCCCTTATGCTATGACAAAGCTGTCCGGGGAAATGCTCGGCCATGTGTATAGCAAACTTTTTGGCATCCGTTTTATTGCATTGCGTTTTTTTACCGTGTATGGCCCGTCGCAACGACCGGATTTAGCTATTCATAAATTTACGAAAGCAATACTGGCAGGTGAACCGATAACTACGTATGGCGATGGCAGCACCAGTAGAGATTATACATTTGTAGATGATACGGTGCAGGGTATAATTGCCGCTATGCAATATGATAAATCCGACTTTGAAATTATTAACCTGGGAAATAATTATTCTATTACGTTAAATGAATTAATTGCTTCCCTGGAAGAAGTAATAGGTAAAAAAGCCATTATTGAACAACACCCCGAACAACCGGGGGATGTAAGGAAGACATTTGCAGATATTACTAAGGCAAAGCATTTGCTTGGCTATAATCCAAAAACGAAACTTAAAGAAGGATTAGAGAAATTCTATAACTGGTTTCGGGAAAATGAAGAAATCCTTCTGTAATAATTACATCGTAATGTCTGTAGTATGCGTTACTTCTCTTTTACCGTTAAAAACCTTTCTTACATTATACGTTTTCTTATTCTGCGATTCAAAATAAGTCCTTGTATTTATATCGGCGATAATACCTATGGTAATAAATTGAATACCTCCCAGCAGCAATATCAATCCTAAAATCAATATCGGCTTGCCCCAGATATCATGCCCCATTAATTTTAATATCAGCAAGTAAATATTTATGGCGGCACCAAGGCCAAAACTTACAAAACCAATTGGCCCGAAAAGGTGCATCGGTTTCTGCATATATTTTCGTTGGAAAACCATCAGTACCAGATCACTCATTACCTTAAAAGTGCGGTTGATACCGTATTTACTTTTACCATGTATGCGGGCATGATGTTTTACATCAACTTGTGTAATCTTGGCACCCTGTAGTTTGGCCAGTACGGGGATAAAACGATGCAACTCTCCATACAATCCCAGCTCTTCGGCAATTTCTCTTTTAAATATTTTCAACGTGCAACCATAATCTTTAATGTAAACACCCGTCATCCGGCGGATAAGGGCATTGGCAATTTTGCTTGGAATTTTTCTGAGGATAAAACCATCCTTCCGGTTCTTTCTGTTACCGGCTACCACATCCCAATCTTCATCTTTTAATAATTGCAGCATGGATGGAATATCCGTCGGATCATTTTGTAAATCGCCATCGAGCAGTGCCACATATTTGCCACGGGAATAATCAATACCCGCCGTCATTGCCGTACTCTGCCCATAGTTCTTTCTTAATTCTACCAGCACTGTCCGGTCATCTGCATTTTCCAGTACCAGTTGTTTGGTTTTATCAGACGAACCATCATCCACCAGCACTACTTCATAATCAATACCGCTAAGTGCAGAACGTACAGCTTCCAGCAGAGGTTTGATGTTCTCCTCTTCATTCATTACTGTGATGACAACTGATAGTTCCCGCATAATGATAAGTTATTGCGGCAAAGGTAGGAAAACGGCTACTAGTTAAAAGATAATAGATAATAGTTCTTCAAGGTGTAAATTGGTTTCATAAAACCCATTACTATAAAGAACTATTATCTTTTAACTATCCATTATAATCTTATATCACTCCTGCAAGCTCCAGACTTTTCTTTCTTAATTTTTTTAGTTCCATATCCTCTATAATCGGGTCGGAATCTAATATCAGGGAAAGATTATTTTCTTTCCACCAAGTGGTTTCCTGTAGTTTACCCATAGAGATTGCTCCTACCAAGTATTTTCTATCTTCCTGCAAGTGCCATTCTTCCACCCACTCAAACTGCTCACGGGGAATATCTTTTAAATCATCAAAGCTTATATAAACCCGCAGAAAAATATTGTTACTTAATTCGTGAGGTGTATGATGATACAATTTTTTATACTCATATTTATAGTCGTACCGCAGTGCCGAAAGGTCACTCAATACCGCAGAGGCAGTTGGAAAACTACCGGCACCCTTTCCATAAAAAAATTGTTTATCCGAAAAACCACTTTCAATCACCACTCCGTTGTATTCATTTTTTACAAAAGCCAAATGGTCGTTTTGTTTTACAAACTGAGGCAATACAAAAGCAGCTATTTTACCATCTTTTAGTTTTTGCGCCTGCGCCACTAATTTTATTTGCCAATTTTTTGCTTTGGCTACCGCTGCATCTGATCCTTGTATGTTTTGAATTCCATTAAACAACAGGTTGCCGGGTGGTGCTACTATGCCATAGGCATGCGATAATAATATGTCCCATTTATTTACAGCATCATATCCTTCTACATCCAGCTTTGGATTGCTTTCTGCAAAACCAAGTTGTTGTGCCAGAATTAATGCTTGTTTGAAATCGAGGCCTTCTTCAAACATTTTAGTGAGGATAAAATTAGTAGAGCCGTTTACAATGGCTTTGATGGAGTGCAGCAGGTCGTTGTCGTAATACTCTTCCAGGTTGCGGATAACAGGAATAGCACCACAAACCGATGCTTCATACAAAAACGATTTACCAGTTTGCTGTTGTATTTCTAATAATGCCGGTAAATGTTCGGCAATCATTTTTTTGCTGGCACTCACTACGTCTTTCCCGTTTTTAAAGGCAGTTGTTACAATATTAAATGCCGCATCTGCATCATCAATCACTTCTACAATAACGTTGATGTCATGATCATTCAGCAATTCATCTTTATCAGTAGTAAATAAAGAAGCCGGAGCATTTCTTTTCTTACCATAATTTTTAATGCACACTTTTTTTATACTGGCCTTTAGCGATGGCGTTTGTTGTAATATTTTATATAATCCTTCGCCTACAACGCCGAAGCCGAATAATCCGATTGTTAACTGTTTATGTGTTCCCATGGTTATTGATTAACTATTTTTAAGTGACTTGATTTCCTTTCGTCTATAAATGTGGCAAGTGCAGTTTCTATTTTTTCATACTCCAGTAAAAATCCATCGTGACCGTAATCACTGTAAATGCTGAGTAACTGTGCCTCCGGAATTGTTTGTTGCAAATATTCCTGTTCGGTAATGGGATATAATACATCGGAGGTAATACCAATAACTAATGTTTTTGCTTTAATTGTTTTCAACGCAGTTTCTACGCCGTTTCTGTTGCGACCCACATCATGGCTGTCCATGGTTTGCGAAAGTCGATAATAGCACAAAGCGTTAAACCTGTTTACTAATTTCAATCCCTGGTAACGTTGATAATTATCAGCAGCATATTTTGCTTCTTCCGTCATCGGCACAAAAGCTTTATCTCTTCTTTGTGTTATTTCATAGCCGTTATAATGACGATAAGACAGTAATGCAATGGAACGGGCAGCTGCCAACCCTTTTTGCCCTGCCTCTTGGTTTTTATCCTGCCAGGTACTGTCTGCTTCAATGGCCATTCTTTGTGATGTATTGAAAGCAATACCCCAGGGTGACAGAACTGCATTCGTAGCAATCGGA
>JANORJ010000653.1:0-3248 GCA_031415255.1 Chitinophagaceae bacterium
GTTGTGCTATCAAGTTTATAACTGATTGTTTCTTCTTTTAGTTTTGGTTCTTTCATAACGGGTTCCTTTTTTTTATCATCGTTATTACAAGATGTAAATAGGGCTATAGCCGCCAATAGTATAGTTGGGAATGTGAGTAGAAGTTTCATTGCTCAGTATTTTAATAATAAAGCTATGAACAATAAAGGTTAGAAAAAGTTTTTTAACCAATAAAAACTTATTGCGGCGGCTTTGCAGCCACCACTTCAATTTCAAATATTAAAATACTGTTTGGAGGAATTTTAGCTGCCCTTGTTCGAATGGAATAACCAAGATCAGAAGGGATGACCAATTTTATTTTTCCGCCCACTTTGCAAAGTGGTATACCAATCTGCCAGCCTTTTATTAAACGGTTTAATGGAAAAGTGGCAGGTTTGTCTTTGGCTTCATCTACCAATGAGCCATCGCTGAGCAGGGTGAGGCGGTAAAAAACAGTAACGGTGTCGTTGAGAGAGACCATGTTACCTGTGCCTTCTTTCATCATTTCATAATATACACCATCACTATTTTTTTTCGTCGCTATTTTGCCACTTGCAATTGCTTCTTCAATTAGTTTGTTGTCTAGTTGCCGCTGTGCTACACTATCTACATGGGGAAACAAATTAATTACAGGTGCCGGTTGTTCTTCTGCTTTCATATTTTTCCAGGAACCATTGGTTCGCTGGCACCACACCTGGCCGATACTTGTTGTCATACTCTGCTTTTTACCTACGGAATAGAAAGAAGCAGGACTTTGTATCGTATTCCATCTATCGGCTATTTTGCAAGTACCTATCAATTTCCACTTAGTTTCTTTTGGCAACCAGATATAACCAGAATACAAGGAGAAATTTTGGGCTGAGTCAGTTGCTACCGCAATCAGCAATTTGTATGTTTCATTAATTACCCAGTTGTAATCAAATTCAATTTCACCTTTTTCGCTGGCATCCGTATTCAAACCTGTTGCCACTACTTTAGCTGATGCCGGAAACTCAAATACTATTTCTCTGTTTTGCTTATCTGACTCAAGGGAAAGTTTTACCGCATCTGTTTTAATACCGGCAAACATTTCCTTCTTGTTGTTGATGTTATTCACCTTTATTTCTGCCAAAAATAGAACAGCCTTTACACTGTCAGGTAGGGAGTAAACAATGGTTGAGTCCTTAACCGTTGCGTTTGCAATAGTTGAAATACAAACTAATAAAGCAATGCTACAATATGGTTTCATATGTTATTTTATATGATAATAATCAGGAAAAGTTAATAAAAAAGATTGATACGGCTTTTTTATGACAAACTGGTAAAATAAAAATCCGTTAACACCTAACTAAACGTATCTTTCAGGTCAACATCTTTGTTTTAATTACCCACTACTTTTTTAATGTTAGTAATTCTATTGTTTTTCGTGTGCCACTGGTACCTGGCGATTTTTTCTCAAACTTTTCTCCAACATCGTTACGCATCACATGCCGCCTTCAGCATGAACAAATTTTGGGAACGTTTTTTTTATCTGGTGGCTTATATCGGTCAAGGTTCGTCGTATGTAAGTCCGAGGGTGTATGCCATCATGCATCGGATGCATCATGCTTACACAGACACCGAAAAAGATCCGCATTCACCAAAGTATGACGACAACCTTTGGATAATGATGTGGCGCAGTCGCAATTTTACTTCGGGAGTTTTTAATAATAAAATTGAAATTGAAGAACGGTTTTTAAAGAATCTTCCTGATTGGCCAGCGTTGGATAAGATAGCACACAATTGGATTTCCAGAGTGGCATGGATTGCCTTCTATATTACTTTTTATATTCTTTTTGCCCCATCTGCCTGGTGGTATTTGCTGATACCCATTCATATTGTAATGTTGCCATTGCATGGAGCAGTTATTAATTGGTTTGCCCATAAATATGGTACGGTTAATTTCAAATTAAATAATACCTCTCGTAATTTATATCCAATGGATTTATTATTGATGGGAGAAGCCTATCATAACAATCATCACAAAACACCTTCAGCTATTAACTTTGGTAAGCGTTGGTATGAGTTTGACCCAACGTATCCTATTATCCGGTTTCTTAGCTGGGTTCATGTTATTAAAGTGAATAAGATTAATAAGAATAGTAACGTAGAGATAGAATAATTTTTGTTGATATATTTCACAGAAAAGCCACAAGGAGAAATACTTTGTGGCTTTTCTGTTTTGTATTCACGGCGCCGTTGCTTCTTTGCGGTCTATGCAAAAATGTTTACTCAGTACTTGTTTTTCGAAAATCCATAATTATCCAAAGCACTATAAAGCTTAAGATGGCGGCAAAAAAACACCATACAGAAATTACAAATCCATGGTAAAAGGTGATGGCAAAAAGATAGGATGCCAGAAATACAATGCCCAGCCATTTCATTTTTTTTATACTGGAAAAAAACGGCGTAATGATTGTTGCTATGATATATAAAACTGAGAAAAATACAACAAGGTTTTTAACCATTTTTGGTATGGCAAATTCATAATGAAGATGATTGGTAACCGATGATGACGGCGACGACGAAGGCAATGGGCAACTGGGGCAATACGGAGTTATTACTTCAACCGGATAAAGAAAAAGCACAACACCAACACCAATAGCTACTATGGCTCCAATAGCAACCATCACATTCAATATTTTTTTTCTTTTTTGATCTTTTTCCATCACTCGAACAGAAAATGCAATCCAGAAGGGCCAAATGGCCATGGCAAACACAAGAAAAATATAGGTAAGGTTGGATTGCCAGTCAGCGAGGTTCGAATTTTTTAATGACAACCACAACATCCCTTCTGTAAACTGCTGAACAGCAAAAAACAGTGGAATGGTTGCAAATACCCGTTGAGGATGTGTTTTAGCTTTTGCTACAGTTACGACACCCAAAGTACCCAATACTGCGCTGGCTCCAAAACTTGCTGTTGCTGAAAAACACATTGAATCGTCTTTAAGTTTTGAAGATAGGCTATGTTTTTGAAGAATTGCAGAAGGCAACATTAAAGAAACAGATGTAATTTAAACTTCTACTGTTTGTATTATTTTTAAATAAATTTTTTATATGAATAAATTTTCACGCCGCCAATTTGTTGAAAAGACCAGTAAGGCAGCTTTAGCAGGAACGTTTATATTCGCTGTCAGTAATCAACAAGAAAAGGATATGGAAAACGTATTTGTTCATCATGTATATTTTTGGCTGAAGAACGCCGGAAGTGC
>JANORJ010000654.1:0-1536 GCA_031415255.1 Chitinophagaceae bacterium
CAGCCAGGCAGGATTTACGGCACATTGAACATGAGAATCTCCAATGAATAATGATTGTACTCCTGTATTCACTTTGTAATCAGTCATCGCCTTATTGTTGATATAATTCAGCGAGAAAAGCAGCAACATGAGTACCCCAAAGGGAATTGCAAAAAAAATAAATATTTGTCGCAGGAATTTTTTCATAACCGGTGCCATTAAAATTGAAAATAAATAAATGGTTTTCCTGAAGTTGAAAAATAAAATATTGCTATTGCCAATACATAGTACATTGTCCACCTGATAACTTTTGGCCATTTTGAACCTACATCAGCAATGGCATATTGCTGTTCCCGACCCTGCCACTCTACGATGATAAAGCCGGCCATTAATAATACCATGGCAAGAGGAACTGAAAATGGTTTCGAGATCTCTGAAAATGAAAACAGTTTTGATATAAAACCCATTGCATGCTCAATATTTTCTGACCTGAAAAAGATCCATGCAAATACAGTTAAGCTGAAAGTAATGGCTATTGAAAGTAATTCTTTTAGGTTGGGTAAATACCTGCCTTGCGCTACTATGTTCAGGTTATCCCGGTTTGTTTTGAATAATACGGAAGGCAGTATATAGATGGCATTAATTAGGCCCCAGGCAATAAAGGTCCAGTTGGCGCCGTGCCAAAATCCACTTACAAGGAATATGATAAATATATTTCTTGTTTTCATCCACACTCCCCCTTTACTACCTCCAAGGGGGATATACAAATAATCCCTGAACCATGTGGAGAGTGAAATATTCCATCGCCTCCAGAATTCTGCTATACTCCGGGAAAAATAAGGGAAGGAAAAGTTTCGTAATAAATTTATTCCAAACAGTCTGGCCGTACCAATGGCAATATCGGTGTAGCCAGAAAAATCGCAATAGATCTGGAAAGTAAAAAAGAGTCCTCCCCAAAACAAGGTAATGCCTGAATAGTCATTATAATTGTTAAAAACAGCATCGGCATATATTGCGCAATTATCGGCAATAACAATTTTTTTAAACAACCCCCACAGTATCTGCCTTAAACCATCAACAGCCTTTGAGGAATCAAATTCTCTTTTTTTAATAATCTGGGGTAAAAGATTTGTTGCTCTTTCTATTGGCCCCGCAATAAGCAAAGGGAAGAAACTGACGAATACGGCGTAATTGATGAAATTATTTTCAGGCGCAATCCGTTTTTTATAAATATCTATCACATAAGATAAACCATGAAATGTATAGAATGAAATACCAACCGGTAAAATTATCTGTAATGTGCTAATGTTGATTTTAATTCCCAAAGCTGCAAATCCTTGAGCAAAAGAGCTGATAAAAAAATTATAGTATTTGAAATAACCAAGAAATCCCAGGTTGATACCTATACTAAGCCATAACCAAAATGTTTTCTTTTTTTTATTTTCAGCTTCAAATATTTTGATCCCGGAAAAATAATCGAGCAGTGTTGAAAACATCAGTAAAAACAAAAAACGGTAGTCCCAGCATGCATAGAAAAAATAACTTGCGAAAAGCAAC
>JANORJ010000655.1:0-6209 GCA_031415255.1 Chitinophagaceae bacterium
TTTCTTGGAATTTCAATTGGCCGATCCAACTGGTCTGTCATAAACCTGCCGCAAACAGAACCGGTAGTAGGCTTCTTGAAAAACTCAGCCACCTGCCGATCACTCATATCACTAAAGTCCACCACTTGTTTCTGGCAAGAGCCGCAAAATTTTCCTTTTTCAATAGGGGTCATACCATCCCAGTTTTCATGACAAGGTTCGGCGATGGTGAGTTGGAGTTTTTTAGCCATAAAATCAGAATTATTGAATGATTATCTTCTCAGATGCCAGTATTCTTCCGTTTTCATAAATAACCTGAATAAAATATACTCCCGCCGCCCATTGGGCATCTGTTGAAACCTGAAAATGGTTCTTTCCTTCGTTTGTTTGGAGTATTTGCCGGTGCATTTCCCGCCCATTCATGCTTATAATACGAGCCATTATATTATTCCCAACACTATTGATGAATTGCAGATTGACCGTACCGCCTTTTTGTATTGGAGTAGGATAAATACTCAGTTTTATTGGTTCCGATTTAACCTGCTCTTTTTTATTGGAAATACTGGTGATGGTAATGCCGCTCATCCTGCAATAAAGAGTGCAACTTATATTTTTGGGGCAATACGTATTAGTAAGTACTACTTCATCACAATTTTTTATATCTCTTGCCAATAAAACGTTTTGTTGCCAGTAGCCATATTTGTTATTGAACTGTTGACTTATGGACTGATACCCGACAGCAGATATTACCATTTCATAACTAACTGGACGTTTAAGTTTATTAGTAATAACCACCCCGCTATCATTAGCAGCTAACATCAATGTGTCTTTTTTATCCGCCGCAATAAAAGAAACAGTAGCTCCGGGTATTGCGTTACCATCTAAAAAGTCTTTGATGATGAATTTTCTGAGTTTGGATTTTTTTGTAGTTATGATAATCACTCCTTGTGCCGCACGACAACCATAAATTGCTGAGGCTGCTGCATCTTTTAGAATGTCAATACTTTCAATATCGTTTGGGTCAATTTGATTAAAAGAAGAAAATTCCACTGGCACTCCATCTACAACGAGCAGAGGTGGTTGATTGTCAGAAATTGTACTTCTGCAACGAATTCTAATAATCGTTTTCGCGGTATCCTTTTTCGCTGGTTCAATATTTAACCCGGCTACTTTACCAGTAAGCACATTTTCTAATGAAACCGGTTCGTACCTTTTTAAGTCTGCGGCTGTCATTCTCTTTGTACAAAGAGCCCAGACAACTACTTCTGAATTGTTAGAAATAATGGGCTTTGATTGACTCCATACTATTGAACAAAACAGCAACAAACAGAGTGTAGATATTAATCTCATAAGCGTAGTTTTTTTGTATTAATCCTTAAATCAGTCCAATCAATTTAATCAGCGATAAAAAAGAGGAGTTCCGTAAAAACGGAACTCCGTATCACTAACCGGCTGTTAAATGATTAGCCATTTTTATTTATTTTTTACTGACAGACATTACTTTCTCCTCTTCCATTCTCTTTGGTTCAGGTTTTCCCTTGGCCAGCATTTCTGCACTTTCTACCAATCGTACAAACTCAGAACGGTAACCTTCTTCATCATTACCTTTTGCTTTGCGGGCAAGACTTAATACATTATCAAAAGAAGAAGTTGATTTGAATTCTGAATTGCGAAGAATCATTCCAAACTGTGCTACAGAAGCTGCAAAACGGAAGTTGTCGGATGTTTTAGCAATCGCAATTTGTTTATCCAATACTGGATGTTCAATCAGTTTGCTTACCTCTCCATCAGGAGTTTTGTAGCGGAATTTCACCGTTAGTATCTCATCGCTTTGGGATGATTTACTAAGTGGTTGAATATTTTTCTGGTATTTTAACGAGTCAACAGCTTTTAAGAAATCGCTTTTTACTCCCACTGGTATTATTTCGTATAAAGCTGTAACAGTGTGGCCGCTGCCCAATTCACCGGCGTCTTTTTTATCATCATTAAAATCTTCTTTGGCCAGCATCCTGTTTTCGTATCCAATAAGTCGGTAGCCCTGTACTTTAGCAGGATTAAACTCTACCTGAAGTTTCACATCCTTTGCAATGGTGAATAAGGTGCCGCCAAATTCATTAACCAATACTTTTTTTGCTTCGCTGATGCCATCAATGTATGCATGGTTGCCATTCCCTTTATCGGCCAATTGCTGCATTTTGCTATCCTGGTAATTACCCATGCCATAACCCAATACAGTAAGAAACACTCCGCTTTTTCTTTCTTGTTCTACCATTGTCACCAATTCATCATTGCTGCTAATACCAACATTAAAATCTCCATCGGTGCAAAGAATAACTCGGTTGTTACCGCCTTTTACAAAATTTTCTTTTGCTGTTTTATATGCCAGTTTTATTCCAGCACCACCGGCAGTAGAACCGCCTGCTTCCAAATTATCAATCGCATTTTTAATTTTTGTTTTATCCGAACCGTTTGTTGGCGATAATACCAGTCCCGCAGCACCTGCATATACTACGATAGTAACTTTATCCTGTGGCCTCAATTGATCTACCAACATTTTGAGTGAAGATTTTACCAATGGCAGACGTAATGGCCCACTCATAGAACCTGATACATCTATCAAGAAAACAAGATTTGATGCGGGTAAATTATCAGTGGATATTTTTTCTCCCTGCAAACCAATCAGCACCAGCTTATGGTCTTTGTTCCACGGAGCATCAGAAATTTCTGTATTAATAGAAAACGGGTCTTTGCCAGTTGGCTGCGGATATTCATAATGAAAATAATTCACCATTTCTTCAATACGAACGGCACCAGCAGGTGGCAATTGTCCCTGATTTAAATAACGACGGACATTACTATAAGAAGCCGCATCCACATCTATAGAAAAAGTGGAAAGCGGATTATCTTTTACTATCAGAAATTTGTTTTCATTGATATTATCATATCCTTCCCGGCTAAACTCTTCTTCCTCTCTATCATTTTGATAATAACTGGTTGATGGTGCGGCTTTAAACTCACCCATGGCAATACCGCGGTTATAGGCTTCCATGGTTTTCACTTTCTTGTTGCCATAGCCAATAACTACCACTTCCTGCAGAGCCGCAGCTGAAGTTTTAAGTGTGACATTAATAACTGAACGTCCACTAATATTTTCTTGCACCGCCACATATCCAAGTGCTGAAAAAATTAGTGTTCCAGCTGATTTGGAAACAGTAATATGGTAAACACCTTTGGCATCAGTTGTTGTACCCTGTGTGGTTCCTTTCATGATAATACTGGCCGAAAGTATCGGCGAGCCTTTATCGTCAGTTATGGTACCGGTAATTGTGTGGGATTTGACAGGTCGGAAGGCCAGCATTATTAAAATAAGCGGCGTAAGGAGGATAAGAATTCGTTTCATAAAATAGTATTTAGATACCCTGATGCGGGTATTTTAAAGATTGCATAAGAGTGCATAAATTTTAATTCATTAATTTTAACCGTTGGCTTTTATAAAGAACATATCTCATTCATCACTAACCGATAAGGAACTGGTAGCCCTTTATAAGGAATCGGGTGATATGGCCGTACTCGGAGAACTGTATCAACGATATATGGAGTTGGTATATGGTGTTTGTCTGAAATATTATAAGGAACCGGAAACTGCCAAAGACAGTGTAATGCAGATTTTTGAAGAATTGGTACCAAAATTGAAAAAGCATGAAGTAGACAATTTTAAAGGTTGGCTGCACCAAGTAGCCAAGAATCATTGTCTGATGGCGTTGAGAACGCCAAAGAATATGAAAACGGTGGAGTTTAAAACAGAGCTTGTGCAATCGGAGGAAGATGTGCATCTGAATGGTGTGTTGGAAAAAGAGGAGAATTTCAAGAAAATGGAATACTGTCTCGGCACATTGACGAAAGACCAGGGAGAAACGATAAAACTATTTTACCTGGAAGGAAAATGTTATAATGAAATAGTAGAATCAACGGGGCTGGAATGGAATCAGGTAAGAAGTCTGATACAGAATGGAAGGAGAAATTTGAAGATTTGTATGGAGAAGGAGGAGTTAAGAGTTTCGAGTTAGGAGTTTAGAGTTGGTCGGTTAAATTTGAAGTATAAAAATTGAATTGAAATAGAAATAAATAATTTTATAAAAGACTTTATATCCCCCTTTAGGGGATAGGGGCATGGCAAACGAAAACAACATACCGCATTTTACCGCTGCTGATATTGAAAAATATCACAAAGGTTTACTTTCCAACAAGGAAATGCATGACCTAGAAAAAGCGGCCATGGATGACCCCTTTCTGGCCGATGCATTGGAAGGCTATGCTGTTGCCGGTGTGAATGCCGGTAATGATATTGCGGAGCTTAAAAAAAGATTGGGCGATAAAGTGGAAGAGGCAAAAATTATCCCGATGAATGCTGCTCCACGGAATAATTTTAAAATACTTCGGGCGGCTGTGCTTGTTGCTTTTATTGCTGGTGCCAGTTTATTGATTTATCAATTTGGATTTAATAAAAAATCCGGTGAAATAGCCCAGGCAGAACCTACAAAAAAAGAAGAAGCAAAAAATACTGATACAGCTAAGCCTGCAACTACACCGGGTACTGTGCCATCATCCGTTATTGAAACTAAATCTGTCGCCGAGAAAAAAGCGGACCCAACAAAAATTGAAACCGCAATTACCAGCACTGATGAAGAAACTGAAGCAGGTGGTAATGCAAATAAAAGTCCAAAGAGTGAAGTCACAATCGTTACTGATAAAAAGAATGATGATGTGGTAGTTAATAAACCAGCACCACCTCAACCAATAGTTTCTACCCCACAAAAAATGGCTGATGAAAGCAACAACAGGTATAAAACTGAGACCAAGCCTGCAGCAAAGAAAGAAGTTGTTCGCATAGAAGCCGATACTAAACTTAAGAATAACAATCAGGAGCTTGAAAAAGAAAGGGTAAAAGATCAGGCAATACAACAACAAAACCGTGCAGCCACAACCACCCGCCAAGGAGAAGAACAGAACTCCCGCAATCAGAATCAACCAATCAATGTATTTCGTGGCCAAGTTACCGATGTAGATAATAATGGTGTCCCTTTTGCCAACGTAACTAATGTGCAGGATAATAATGCTGGTACTTATACAGATGCAAGAGGATTTTTTAACCTTACGTATCCTGACTCTGTTCTTACAGTACAAGTTAAATCTATTGGTTTTGAAAATAATAATGTACAGTTAAGGAATGCAGTGCCCAACAACCAAGTGGTGTTGCAAGACGACCGAAAAACGTTATCCGAAGTGGTGCTGAGCAAACAAAAACCCAATGCCACAGCCCGCAGCCGTGATGGAAATATGAAATTAGAAGAACCTGAACCTGCCGATGGCTGGGATAACTACGACACTTACCTTACCAACAACCTGGAAGTGCCTGACAATTTAAAAAATAAACAAACAGGCAGCAGCGAAGTACAGTTGTCTTTTGAAGTTGACAAAAACGGTGTCCCCGCCAATATAAAGGTCGAAAAATCACTTTGCGCTAAATGCGATAAAGAAGCCATCCGCTTAGTAAAAGAAGGCCCTAAATGGAAACGTAAGGTAAAAAAAGGCAGGACTACGGTTACTATCTACTTCTAACCATCCATCTTCCCACTTATACTTTCTGGTCGCCAATTTCATAGTGGTTTCCCTACCTTCGCATTTCAAAAAAATAGATTTATGAAAAAAATATTTATCACCGCCATTGCTGCTTTTGCATTGCTGCTTGCCGATGCACAAACATTAACTACACCACAACCAAGCCCTACACAAACTATTAAACAAAATTTTGGGCTTTCCTTTATTGAGCTTTCTTATTCCCGCCCCGGTATGAAAGGAAGGAAAATCTATGGCGACCTTGTACCCTTTGGAAAAGTGTGGCGTACCGGTGCTAATACCGCTACTACTTTAACTTTTGCAGATGATGTAACCATAGGTGGCGTAAAAGTGAAAGCTGGTAAATATGGCCTTATCAGTATTCCTGAAAAGAAAAACTGGACACTTATAATTACCAAACAATTGGATGTTACCAGCCCGGCAGGTTACAAACAAGACCAGGATGTGGTAAGAGTAGAAGCCAAAACAATGGATATGGATGAAAGCATGGAATCATTTACTATGCAATTTGCCAATGTAAAAACCAACAGCACAGAACTGCATATAATGTGGGATCGCACAGCTGTTTCATTGCCTATTACCACCGACGTGGA
>JANORJ010000656.1:0-3630 GCA_031415255.1 Chitinophagaceae bacterium
TATTTGGCAAGCACAGAACCAATCATATTCTCATCGTCTGGGTGTGGGAAAACACTAAGAATAGTTTTGCTTTTTATCTGTCCGTTAGCAAAATTAATCGAAGTCAAAAAGCATACCGCAAATAGAATAAATAACCTCATACTTCTGTTTTGATTTCTTAACTTATTGTTAGTCCGTTTGGTCGTCACATAGCATGACGCACAACTCATAAATATACGCTACTTCAGGCATAGTTTTATATTGATAATCAACCTATTTTTATGCCTGCAATTTTTCAAATGAAAATATCAATTGATATTAAATATTATAATGCCAAACTAAACATCGGTCTTGAAGATGTTAGAAATGCCTGGTATCTGCCAAAGGATTTGCTCCCTGTAAAACTTATTACTATCATGCATCAGGGATTATTAACTTACCGGTTTCCACCTTCAGGAAAACGTATCAGTTATCGTACTCTTAAACAAGGATTGGAGAAAAAAAACCTGACCATTCTTCTTCCAGTTCAACTTCTTCCGTTTTAAAATTTCGTTTACATCCTCTTCAACAAAATCTTCTTCTGCGAAAAATTAAATGCTGCATCCAGCATGGCTAATAGCTTTGGCCAGTTTTCTTTTTTTACAGTGGCGTTTTTGTATATTTTCTTTACCAGTATGTTCAGCTTGTTGCCTTCTACAGAAGCCATTACAGCAAAAGTGCCGGCTTCATTATCAATAGTAGTGTTCAGGTTACTAATGCCTACCGCTTTGTAACCAGCCGGTATGGTAAAGTTGATAACGTTTCGCAAGCTGCGGGGAAAATTCATAAATGCATCTACTTCTCTTTTTCGTTCATCCTGCGAAAGAAACATTTGCTCACCAACCAAACCCGGTACAGATACCAATAAATTATCTCCGGCTACTTTTACCATATCACTTAGTTCAAATTTATTAGTATAGTTCAACTCCTGCTTGCGCCAGGTACGGCCATCGGTGTTCAATAGAAATTCTGAGTAAGTAGTTATGTTATCATAATCATCTGCTAATGCTTTTTTCATGTATTCCAATTTGCGGGTCTTGTCTTCTTTTTTTCTTTCCCGTAGTTTGTCTTCATAACTTTCCAATGTCGCACCTTTTATACCTGCTCTTGTATCATCTTCGCCGCCATAGCTGCGGTGGTCATCATCCAGTGCCGTGGTGTACACTAATCCCTGTATGTTGTAAAATTGTTTGCTAAGGCCGCTAATTGCTTTTTGATGAACGACAATCATATTTCTGCTGGCCGTATCCATCGAAGCTTCAATGGTATTGGTAGTAATGTTTTCCTCCGGGCTGCTGGCGGGCAAAGTAATAGGAGTGGCCGTTGGATTTTTTCCCAGTGAAATAATGTAAGCCGGTGTGTTTAAAAATTCTTCTTTAAAATCATACGGATTAGAAAATATGCTGGCATTGAAAATAAATTTGCCTTTTACTTTCACCATCCATTCGGGTTCTGTTCTAAAAATAATATTTTCTGGTTTGGTAAGATTGGCCGGCGTAGTTACTACCAGATCATATGGAATTTTGCGCAGTTCGAGGCATTGTGTAAGGCAGGAAGCAAACAACTCACTGGAAAAACCATTAGACCTGTAGTGCGACATATGCCGCAACACATAATAGGCTTTCTGAATAAAATCATCTTCCCGCATATCGCCATATCCCAACTGTTTCAGGTAAGCTTTTGCCAGGTTATAATAAGCAGACCCATCCAGCTTATTATACAAGTTGTTCATTTTCTTTGCCAACTCTTCGGGGCTGATGTTTTGTTTTAACTCACCTCTGTCGCCAATAAAAAGGTCAGAACGGTTTTCGCTTTTTGAAAAAACGATTTGAAACTTTACCATTGGCAATTCTACCAGGCTGTTTACCCAACGGGTATCTTTTAATTTTTCCCGGTTGCGGTCTTCCCAGATGTAATCGGAATTAGTGTTGCCGGTTTCTTTAAACAACGGCGCACCCATAGTAGATTTTGAATTAACAAATGAATTGTTGTCCGTATCAATTTCAAACTTCTGACTCAAAACCGGGTATTCCCGGGTGCAAACAAAATAGATAGGATCGAATTCTATGTAACTCATCTTCTTCACCGTGTTATCATCATAGAAAATAGTTGCGTAGTCAATAATATCACCCGGATCCAGGTCGGGGATGGCTATTTTATAATAGATAATCCGGCTTTTGCTTTTATCATAATAAGTGCTGGCTTTACCAATGTACGGTGTAAAAGTAGAAGGCACATCCGACGCATCTTCTACATACACGGCATTGCGCAGCGAAACATCCTGCACCGTGCCGTTTGATTTAATTACTTTAACACCAGCTCCATCATTGGCAGAACCGATGCGAAAATATACAGACGAGTAGGAGTTTACGGCATCCCGATCATTTAGTTTGATGCGGCGATGTGTAATTTCATACACGGCCAGCTTGTTAGCATCTTTATCAAACGCAAATTATGTTTTTTGTGCAATGATGACACCGCTTTCATCTTTCCATTTTTCGGGAGTGGCTGTAATGGTAAAGTCGGCATCACCGTCATTCCATACAGCTTTCATATTGCTGGCAATGGATTCCAGTTTGGAGGGGGAAAAAGTGTCGTCTTCCTGTGCAGTAGCAGTTACGGCTATTAATGAAAGAAAAATAATACAAAAATATTTTTTCATGTTACTAAAGATTCAATATTGAAAATAATTTTTATGAACCACAATAGGAGCATAGGCATATAGAAAAACACATAGCTGCTCTATGCGAAAACCTATGTTTCTATTGTGTCTATGTGGTTCATTTGTCAAAACGTTAATGTGTCTTGTCTTAAGGTTTTCTGATTAAGATAAGATTGCTATTAAAATCTTTCAACTTCTTCACAAACGTTTTCCAGTTTTCAAAATCAGCTTTTCTTATTCTTCCGGTGTTAAAGGATAACGTCTTTTTGAAAATTACTTTATTGTCTTTGCTGCTGTAAGAACCACTTACTTCATAGTCTTCTGCTTTTTCATTGATAGTTGCTGGTAAGGATGTCACTTTATACCCGGCAGGTAATATTAATTCTGTTTCATCCTGCGACACATAGGCGCATTGCAGCGCATAATCCTGCTGCCGATCTTTATCGGGAATATATCCCCGCAAGTCGTCCGCAAAAAAATCAATACCGAGATAAATTTCTTTGTCTTCTGTTATTACATAATTACTAAGGTCAATATCTCCTTCTATCACCACCGGAATTTCACGGTTGCCGAGGTCAGATGTTTTTACATTGGAAACAGCAAGGTTCTTATTACCAAATTCTAAAAAACGCTGAATCAATTTCTTTTTATCATCCGTCGGCAAGTCATGGTAGAACTGGTGAAAACTGGTTCGTTGTTCCCCGGTTAATGTTGCTTTTACATGGCCTTTCAAAATATTATTTTCCAATTTAAAAGTTGTCTGCGTAAGTATTTTACTTTTCTCCTTATCTGATACCGGCACTTTTTTTACATCATACTTATCACCTTTACCAATCAATACTTCTTTGCCTTGTATGCGCCAGGCATAATCACCAAAGGGGATGTATTTTTCTGTGCCATCTAAAAAATATTCTTTGCCTCCTAATATTACTGTACTGATACAATGATTG
>JANORJ010000657.1:0-5747 GCA_031415255.1 Chitinophagaceae bacterium
GAAAGGAACCTGTGTGGTGCATGGAGGAAAAATCACGAATGAAAAAGTGGCCCCCTAAATCCCTCCCAAGGGGGACTTTTGGACTTCAAAAATTTGAATTGCTTTCATAAATTCAATGGACGGACTTTTAAAAATGTAAAAGATATTAAAATTATTATTCACCAAAATTACTCTCCGCCGGTTGGCGGAAGGTTAGGAGGGGCCAAATATGTTAAACTTTATATCAGCCAATCAACAGATCATCTACATCGTCATCCTGATGATATTTGTTGGTATTGAAGTGATAGGCCGTGTGCCCAGTGTATTGCATACACCGCTCATGAGTGGTGCCAACGCCATACATGGCGTGGTGGTAATTGGTGCCATCATCATCATGGGCAAGGCAGAAGCTGATAATTACCTGGCATTAATACTTGGTTTTTTAGCGGTGATATTAGGTACAATAAATGTGGTGGGTGGTTTTGTGGTAACCGACAGGATGTTGGAAATGTTCAAAAAGAAAAAAGTTTAAAACATGGGGCCTAATTTGCTTACTATATGTTATTTAATAGGGTCAATAACTTTCATTATTGGTCTTAAAATGTTATCCAATCCGGCTTCTGCACGTAAAGGAAATTTACTGGCAGCATTTGGTATGAGCATTGCTATTTTCGGCACTATATTTTTGTATCAGTATCGTATTGGTGGTACAGACGAGAATCCGATTTTTGATAAATTAAACAACTATGGATGGATTTTCGGAGGCTTATTTATTGGTACACTCATCGGAACATTGGCTGCAAAAAAAGTAAAGATGACTGCCATGCCCGAAATGGTGAGCATGTTCAATGGCATGGGTGGCGCCTGTGCGGCATTGATCTCCATTGTAGAGTTTAATCATCTGGCTCATGAAATTGAACAATCCGGAATAGCAGAAGGTCATACTGGTAAAATACTCATCATTGTACTCGGACTCATTATCGGCTCTGTTTCATTTGCCGGCAGTATGATTGCCTGGGGCAAATTAAATGGCAAAGTAAAAGACCTCAGTTTTACCGGCCAGAATATTTTAAACTTGTTGGTACTTGCTATTACACTTGCTGCAGGTGCTTACCTGGTGTTCGATCCTACACAACATTTACTGATGTATATAATTTTAGGTTTGGCATTGGTGTATGGTGTGTTCTTTGTGATGCCAATCGGCGGAGCCGATATGCCCGTTGTAATTTCCTTACTCAATTCATTTACCGGTGTGGCTGCGGCCTGCGGCGGATTTTTATACGACAATAAAGTGATGCTCACCGGCGGTATTTTGGTTGGTGCAGCTGGTACACTGCTTACCATACTCATGTGCAAAGCCATGAACCGCTCTTTGGCAAATGTATTGATCGGTTCTTTCGGCGGCAATAAAACTGCAGCTGGTGCCAGTGGTAAAGACCAGGGCGCTTACAAAGAAATAAGCCTGGCCGATGCGGCTATGGTTATGAGTTATGCCAACAAAGTAATGATAGTACCCGGCTATGGTTTGGCCGTGGCGCAGGCACAGCATGTTTGTCATGAGTTGGAAAAAATACTGGAAGAAAAAGGTGTTGAAGTTAAATACGCTATACACCCCGTGGCCGGCCGCATGCCTGGACATATGAATGTACTCCTCGCCGAAGCCGATGTGAGCTACGAAAAACTGATGGAGATGGAAGATGCCAATGACCAATTTAAAACCTGCGATGTGGTGCTCATCCTCGGTGCCAACGACGTAGTAAACCCTGCTGCAAAAAATGATGCAGCCTCACCCATTTACGGCATGCCCATACTGGAAGTTGAATTTGCCAAAACCGTTATTGTAAACAAACGCAGTATGAAACCCGGTTACGCCGGAATCGAAAATGATCTCTTCTTTCAACCTAAAACAAGTATGTTGTTTGGCGATGCTAAGAAGGTGTTGCAGGATATTTGTGCGGAAGTGAAAAATGTTTAGACCATTTCGTAGACCATTGAATATTGAACATTGTTTGTTGAATATTTTTTTGATACCAGCATTATCTTTTCATAGCATCATCGTTGCGTCGCAATCCTTTCATCGGCATACCATTGTGGAGCACTGAGCAGAGTCGAAGTATTATCTAAGCGCAGATTGTCTGAACTTTGACCTGTCTGCCGATAGGCAAGTTTGGCAGAATTAAATAGATTTTGTTGATCAATAATTGCCAATCTTTCAATCCCAACAATCCACCCAAACCTGCGTGTCGGCAGACTAGTCCCCGTTCAGACAATATGGTTGGGTGCATTTTAAATTGTCGCTATTTTTTTTTCAACGCTGAGAAAATGAGATGGCAGAGTTTACGCTGTGAACCTATGCGATAACTCCTTTTCTCCATTTCTCAGCGATAAAATTTGCTGACTGACCTAATGCTTGAGCGACAATTTGAAATGCACCCAACAACAGTAGTTTCATACATTAATTTCCTACATTTGTTATCAAACCGTAATAAATGAAACATATTCTCGCCCTACTGTTTTTAGCTTTCATTTCTTTTAATTGCCAACAAAATGCCCCCGACCCTGTACCACTTTTACCAACGGTTACAACGGTTGCAGCAAGTTCTATAACTGCCAACACAGCATTATCGGGTGGCAATGCTACTACCGGCAGCGGACCATCAATATCTGCCCGTGGTGTTTGTTGGGGCACTGCACCCAATCCTGATATAAATGGGAACCATACCATTAACGGTGGCGGACCCGGCATATTTGCAAGCCCAATAACAGGCCTTACTGCAAACACAAATTATTATGTAAGGGCTTATGCTTCCAACATTGTAGGCACCAGTTATGGTAATGAAATAAGTTTTACAACAACAGCATCTACAACAGCATTGCCCACCGTTACAACAACAGGAATAACGACTATAACTATGGCAACTGCAGCAGGCGGCGGCAATGTAACTGCCGATGGTGGCGCACCCGTAACAGTCCGTGGTGTTTGCTGGAGCACCGCAGCAAACCCAACCATTGCTTTAACAACCAAAACAACTAATGGAAGCGGAATGGGCATATTTACAAGTGCCATTACCGGTTTAACTGCTACAACAATTTATCATGTACGTGCCTATGCAACAAATAGTGTGGGCACATCTTACGTTGGTGATTCAGTTTTTACCAGCGCATCAACTTCAACCATACCAACTATTACAACCACAGCCATATCAGCTATAACAGGTACTACAGCTAACAGTGGAGGAACAATAAGTGCCGATGGTGGCGCAGCCGTAACCGTCCGTGGCGTTTGCTGGAGCACCACTGCAAACCCAACCATTGCTTTATCAACTAAAACAACTGATGGTACGGGCATTGGAACTTTCACCAGTGCAATAACAGGTTTAACTGCCGCTACAACTTATCATGTACGTGCCTATGCAACAAATAGTGTGGGTACTGCTTATGGTAATGATGTGAGTTTTACAACAACAACATCCACATCTGATGTGTATGTGGCGGGAGTAGTATATAGTGGCAGTGGTGGAAATGGTGTTGCAACGATCTGGAAAAACGGCGTTGCAACTTCACTTACAAGCGGTGCTAATGATGCAGAGGCATATGCAGTTTTTGTGTCTGGCACAGATGTGTATGTTGGCGGTTATGAGGCTAATGGTGCAACATATGAACCAAAGATCTGGAAAAACGGCGTCCCCTCTACTTTAATACATGGATGTGGTGGCGATGTTTCGGGAATATTTGTTTCGGGCACAGATGTGTATGCAGTAGGAGAGGGTAATTTTTGCAACCCAAATACTGTAGCAACGGTCTGGAAAAATAATGTGCCAACTTATCTTACAAACGGGGTAAATGATGCAATATCATCTTCAGTATTTGTTTTAGGAACAGACGTTTATGTTGCTGGAAAAGATAATGGTGTTGCCACTTTATGGAGAAATGGGGCAGTTACAAATTTATCCAATATTGCTAATAATGCTTACGCAAATTCTGTTTTTGTTTCAGGAACTGATGTGTACGTTGCATTTAATGAAGGAGGGCCAGGTAATTACAACGCAAAACTTTGGAAAAACGGTATAGTAACTAATTTAACTTCTGGTTTAAATCCAAGTGATGCAACTGGTGTGCATGTCTCAGGCGCTGATGTATATGTGTCGGGTGCTGATCCTGTTGGCCCAAGTGGCGGTAATGGTATTGCAAGAATATGGAAGAATGGGGTATCTACACCATTAACTAATGGAACCAATGATGCTGCTGCCCAATCAGTTTTTGTTTTGGGTACAGATGTTTATGTAGCGGGATATGAATTTAACGGGGGGCAATATGAACCAAAATTCTGGAAAAATGGTGTTTTAAATTCATTGCCCACTGGTGGAAATGGCGGATTTGCATTCAGCGTATTTGTAAAATAATTTTTTAATTTTTCACAAGTGTTACACTACCAACAACTGCTTTTCAACTTTAATACTTAATAAAGTAATCCTAAATTAAACTACATGAAAATCACAATCTTAATCTTGTTTATTTCTTCAATCTGCGTTTCGCTTCATGCGCAAACAAAAATATTCAAATCGTATGAAGATTATGTAAGTGGCACTGGCGAAACAATTGATGGTAACTATACCGATTGGGTATCAGGTACATTTGGATCCTTAATTAAAATCACAAAAAGTGATGGCAAAATTGAAAAAATTCATTTAAAAGATTTTTGGGGGTTCACAAATCAAGGTTATACTTTTCGTAAACTGGGTTTTGAATTGGCAATGCTGATGGATACAGGTAAAATTAATTATTGGTATAATGGTATGGGCGCAGTTAAATTATTGTCTTCACCTCCAGTTAATAAATTATATGGCCACCCAGACGATCATTCTTTGTGTTATTTGTCAGTTGGAGATATCGGTGCCCCGATTTATAAAATGGATTTTCTTTACGGTCAAAAATATTTTAAGACATTTAAAAAGGCATTCCCCGATTTTGATGATTTTTATGATTGTTTAGAAAAACCGCTCCTGTACAATGAGGTTAGAAAATGCGTTAACACCTACAACTCAATACAAAGAAAGATAAAGCGGTAATAAAAATACAGGGGCCACAATATTTTCAAAAAGGTTCGTATCACCCACGAACCTTTTTTATTTTCATCACTTCACCGCTCCCTGCCTCTCAATAATAAACCCCATAATCTCCTCTAATTCAACTCCCGCCCTCTGCATCGCTTCCATAATCTCATCTCTGTTCACTGCCGCAGCAAAAGCCTTTTCTTTAAAACGTTTTTTAATGCCTTTCAATTCCATGCCGGTATAACCTTCGGGCCGCATTAAACTATAGGCATGGGTAAGTCCACTCAGTTCATCAAAAGCATACAGCATTTTATCCATTTTGGTTTCGGGTACCACGCCAAAATGATTGGGGCCATGGCTGGCAATGGCTCTGATGATTTCAGGGTCAATATTTCGGGCTTCCAGTTCTTCAATAATTTTTTTACAATGCAGATCGGGCCATTGGTCCCAGTCGGCATCGTGCAGCAGGCCGGCTATTTCCCAACGCCATTGTTCAGCCTCGGGCAATCCTTCTTTTTCGGAGGCCCAGCACTTCATTAAATGCGCCACCTGCTTCATGTGCAGTTGCAGCCTTTCGTTTTTTACCCAATCAGTAAATAAATCGTAAGCCTCCTCACGGCTTAATACATTACCTGCATTGGCAGGGTTTCCAAAAGAAGAGCGGTTTAGTAGTAAAGACATAATTTGTTGATTAATATAAACGAAAATAAAAAT
>JANORJ010000658.1:0-2018 GCA_031415255.1 Chitinophagaceae bacterium
ACACCATTTTATTCCATAAAATACTCGCTACAATTGGAGCTGGCTGGGTTTATGGCATTGGATCCTGTAACTGGTGAAGTAAGTGCCTGGGTTGGCGGAATTAATTATAAAACCTATAAAAACGACCACATCAACCTGAGAACAAAAAGACAGGTTGGTTCCGTTATCAAACCTTTTCTTTATACACAGGCTATGGAAGAAAGGGGCTTCACTCCTGAAACAGAATGTGAAAATGTGGCACAAAACTTTGGCGGCGGAGCTTGGGTACCTTCTGGTAAAAAATGTGGTGGCGGTAGTATGAGTATGGCCAATGCACTTGCCTTTTCTAAAAACTGTGCAACAGCCTATATTATGAAACAGGTGGGACCAAAACAGTTTGCTGATTTTCTTAGTCGTATCAGCATTCCTACTCCGGTAAAACCCTTTCCTTCTATCTGTCTGGGTACCTGCGACCTTTCAATGTATGAAATGCTCTGGGGTTATACCATTTTTGCAGGCCGTGGATTCTCTACAAAACCATACAGCATCAGCCGCATTGAAGACAGAAATGGTAATGTGATAAAAAGATTTGACTACAGTGTAAACCGTAAAGAAGCCATTAGCGAAGTAACCGCCTACACCATGGCAAGAATGATGCAGGGAACAGTGGATAAAGGAACGGCCAGAGGATTAAGAACTAGAGTGGGTGCTGCTGAAATGGGTGGCAAAACAGGTACTACTGATGATAATGCAGATGCCTGGTTTATGGGTTACACTCCGCAGCTACTCGCCGGATCCTGGGTAGGATTTGAATATACTTTTATGCGCAACCTGGGAGATGGTAATAGAATTGCCCGACCTATAACAGAATATTTTTTCAAAAAAGTACTAGCCGACAAAAAACTGGGTATTGAAAAGGATGCAAAATTTGTGAAGCCTGCCGAAATGGAAAACGATATTAATAGTGCCGACATAATAGTTAGTGATTACGACCCTAACCCCGGTGCTGAAGGTGCTGATCAGGGTGTAGGCAATCCGGAAGATTACAATAATTATGATTACGACAGCATCAGTGCAGAATCAAAAGATTATTCAGAAGATGATACTAAAAAAACTCCGCCGGTAACTAAAAAAGATACAGGTGCAAAAGCACCGATAAAAAAAGAGGACGATAATAAAACACCTCCCAAAAAAGATAATAAATAAAACAATAAAACCAAGCTTCTCATAAAAATGAAAAGCTTGGTTTTGAAGTAATACAAGAAGCAGACATTGATATTGTCAATGGCTTCTTTATAAATGATAATGCTATAGAAAAGAAATGCTGACCTGTTACTAAGTTAATAAGTGTGGCTAATCATTTATCACTTTTCAACACATTTTTACAATCAAGATAGAGGCTTGGATCAACAGGGGTTTCAAATTCATACATCAGTAATTCAACTCTATCTCCCGGAGAAATATAGCCCAATGGCTGACCAAGTTTTACCACATCATTTCTTTTTACGAGTAGCTTGTTTATGCCGGTGTACCAGAAATAATAATCCTTTCCCTGAATTTTTACAAAAAGCACCACTCCGCCTTTTGACTCTTCTGTAAACTCTGTATTAGTAACCCGGCCGGTTCCAACTGATTTTACCACCGTGTCGGGAATGCTTTGCAACACCACACAAAGGTCTGGTTCATCATAATGAATTACATTTTTTGGAGGAGGAACTATCGTGGCATCATTTAGCGGACAAAGTAACTTGACAGTATTATTTTGCGCCAACAGGCTGATTGGGAGTAATAAAGTTGCAACTAGGCAAAGCTTAATCAATCGTTTCATACTACTAATTTTATCGGGGTTTCTGTATACTCAATTTTTTGGCCTTCTCAGCACTCCCAAGAGTCGGCCGCACGAACAATTGATTGTCGCTGGCGTATCCGTCGCCGCGGTTCCCGACGTACACCAGCGTCAAGCCGTCCGGCGTCAGGGCGAGCCGTCCCGGCTCAAGGCCGCGGTATGCCAATTGGGCCGTGCTGTCGAGCACCACGGC
>JANORJ010000659.1:0-3614 GCA_031415255.1 Chitinophagaceae bacterium
TTCACTTTTTAGCCACCTCCCCCAACTTTCACATTCTCTTAGTAAGCAATCAAGGCCGTTTCTGCATCTAATACGTAGATAACAACAGACCCCGAAGGGCAGACATAGTGTAGAAAGAACAAAGGTCTAAACAGTTAAATCGCCTTGTTATGAAACAGAATCTACACATCTCCGCCGCCTTCGACGAACCCGAATTCGTTCAAAACCTTGTTGAACGTTTGGCCTACCGCCGTTATGAATTCGGCTTTGGCAACGAAAAAATGCCGGCTGGTTTCAAAGCATTAGAAACTTCCTCTACTGAAACATATGTAAGCGGTACTATGGCCATTGATTTTGTCCAACAGAACTCCTTTGGAGAAAATGGCGAAGAAAGAATCAACATGCCTTTTATTACCTGCTTCTTGTTTACCTGCATCAAAGGAAAAACTGACCCTTATCAATTGATATGGAGTAGTTCGTTGAATTAATTTTAGCCACAGATTTTCGCGGATTTTCACAACTTGTCCCGTATTTGCGGGAGATTAAATACAACTTCATCTGTGTTCATTTGTGTTCATCTGTGGCAAGTATATCTTTTCACCCCGCCATTCCCGCCATTCACCGACTTATGCTGTCATAGTACCCATTCACTATTGACCTTTCATTATTCCCCCTATAGATTTGTTTAAAATTTGAAAGGAATGAGAGATTTCAAGGAATTCAAAGAGCGGCAAAAGCGTCGTTGTGAAGAAAGAATGGATCGTCACCACAGCAAGCATGGTCATATCTGGACTGGGGTTTTTATCCTACTAATTGGTGTGGCGGCATTGGTGAGAGTGGCCGTTCCTGATTTACCGCCAGATTTATTTAGCTGGAAAACTTTTTTAATTGCACTCGGTATTTTTATTGGCTTCAAACATAATTTTCGGGGTGGCAGTTGGTTTTTGCTGATACTTATTGGCACCGGCTTTCTGCTTCGGGATATTTATCCTGACCTGGCTATCCGCCAGTACATCTGGCCGATAGTATTTATTGCAATCGGAGCATTCATCATTATCCGGCCCCGCAGGGCAGCCTGGTCACAATCAGCCTGGTGGGATGAAAAAAAAAGCAAAGCAGCTGAACAAGGTGCCACTATCCTTGATGAAGAAGAAACATGGAGCCAGGATGATTTTGTAGATACCACTTCCATTTTTGGCGGCGCAAAAAAACATATTCTTTCCAAAGATTTTAAAGGCGGCGATATTGTCAACATTTTTGGTGGCACAGAACTAAACCTTACTCAGGCAGATATAAAAGGAACAGTGGTACTGGAAATTACTACCGTTTTTGGTGGCACTAAATTGATTGTTCCTTCTAACTGGGAAGTAAAATCTGAAGCCGTTACCATTTTTGGCGGATTGGAAGACAAACGGAATATGCAAAACATCGTTGATAATCCCGGAAAGATTTTAGTGCTAAAAGGAACAGTGATATTCGGTGGAATTGATATAAGAAGTTTTTAAACCCATCTGGCCGTTTGAAACGGCCTGATGGATACAACCTAAAACCAACCAACATGAACTGGTACCTTGCAAAAATGGTCTTTCGCATCATCTGTGGTGATGGCGACCATACCGCACAATTTGATGAACAACTTCGTTTGATAACCGCTGACAGTAAAGAAGAGGCTTTTCATAAAGCACAGCTACTGGGTGGCAAGGAAGAAGAAATGTTTTTTAACCGCAACCAACAATTAGTGCAATGGCAATTTATCAGTGTAAGTGAATTATATCAGCTTAATAAATTGATTGATGGCGCAGAAGTATATTCAAGAATTGAAGAAAAAGAAAATGCAGACAACTACTTGCACATTATTTATAAAAAGGCAGAGCAAATACGATTTGGCAACACCCTTGAAATTCTGAACCTCGCTTAACCTATGTCCAATTCGCCGTTGTCTATAATTAAGTTCCGGATCATTTTCATCATCTGCTGGTTAGTAATGGTGGCAGACAATGTAATGGTGCTCAATTTTTTTGGCCTTCCCCTGAAGGCAGCCATTATTGACAGTGCCATTGCCAACACTTTGCTACTGCTGGCCTGTTTGCTGGTGATGAATACGTTGCGGTATTATTTACCAAAAGGAAAACAGTACATCAATATCTTTTCCATTTGCCTTTTTCTTACCATCATTTGGTTGCTATTGACCAAGTGGTTACTGAGAATTTCTCTCAGTCATTATGAAGGCTATCCGGATTTATTGCATCATTCACTTTCTATCCGTTTCAGTATTGCCTTTTTATTATTGGGTTGTGTAACGATGATAAGTATCCTCTGGTTCAACCAACAGGAACAAAAAGAAATGGATGATCGAAAAGTTGATGGTGAAAAATTAGCCAAAGAAGCTGAACTCTTTAAACTACGGCAACAATTGCAACCGCATTTTTTATTCAACAGTTTAAATTCTATTAATGCACTAATTGGCAGCCGTCCGGAAGAAGCAAGAAAAATGGTGCAGCAGTTATCCGATTTTTTAAGAGGTACTATTAAAAAAGAAGAAACACAGTGGGTAACGCTGCAGGAAGAATTACAATATTTGCAATTGTATCTTGATATTGAAAAAGTAAGATTTGGTAACCGCCTCAACACCGAAATTGACATAGACGAAAGTACCAACCCATTAAAATTACCAGCATTACTATTACAACCTATTGTAGAAAATGCTATTAAGTTTGGCTTGTATGATACAACGGGAGATACGGTTATAAAATTATTTGCAACTAGAGATGAAAATAATCTGGTCATCAAAGTATTAAACCCCTTTGACCCCGAAACTTCATCGCCTAAACTGGGAACCGGTTTTGGTTTAAAATCAATTCAACGAAGATTATACTTGCTATTTGCCAGAAACGACCTGTTGACGACTGAAGCAAAAGGCAATATCTTTATAACCATTGTTAAAATTCCGCAATAAGCAGAAGACTGCTTGCAAAAGTGTAAGCATCAGGCCGCTGGCAAAAGTATTTTAAAATAAAATGTTTTCATTAGCGGATAGATGCGTAAAAACAAACAAACATGAAAGTACTTATCATAGACGACGAACCACTGGCAAGAAGTATTGTAACAGAATACTTACAAAAACATCCGCAACTGGAACTGATGCAGGAATGTGGTGATGGCTTTGAAGGATTAAAAGCTATTCAGCAATACCAGCCCGATTTAATTTTTTTAGACATTCAAATGCCCAAGATTACCGGCTTTGAAATGCTGGAACTAATTGAACAACCACCAGCTGTTATTTTCACCACCGCATTTGATGAATTCGCTATCAAAGCATTTGAAGCACATGCCGTAGATTATTTATTAAAACCTTTTGACCAGCAGCGGTTTGATAAAGCCATTGCCAAATGGACAGAACAAAAACCAAACAGTACTGAAAAAGCCACACAGGATTTATTAGAGTCTGCTTCTTTATCACCATCACAAAGTCAGCGGATCGTTGTAAAGAATGGCAGTAAAATAAAAATCATTCCGGTGCATGATGTACAGTATTTAGAAGCAGCTGATGATTATGTAAAAATCCACACCCAGGAAGGATATTTTCTGAAAAATAAAACGATGACTCATTTTGAGCAATCATTAGACGGCCAGCA
>JANORJ010000660.1:0-6393 GCA_031415255.1 Chitinophagaceae bacterium
ATTTTTGCAGGTAAAACGGAAGTAAGACTGATAATACTAACAGCCCACCAGTTTGCTGCCAGGTAAGCATGGTTTCCACATTTATTCTTTTCAAAAATTCCCGATTGAAGATGGGAAATAAAGAAGCTAATATGGCGGAGATAATACCGACAATAATCCCGGTTTTGTATTGCGTATCAAAATGAAAAATGATATAAATGCCACTTAATGTTATTAAACCTAATAATAACTCTGTCCAGTTCATTCTCTTCTTTAAAATCAGTGGTTCGAATAAAGCTGTAAAAAAACCAATCGCTGAAAAACAAACCAATGCCACTGAAACATTAGAATATTTAATAGAACCGTAAAAAGTAACCCAGTGCATAGCAGCAATAAATCCAACAGCTCCTATTTTCAAAATATCTATCAAAGGAATTTTGTGCAGCTTCTTCATCAGACCAAATAATATCCACATGGTGGCGGCAGTAAACAAAAGCCGGTACCACACAATCATGCCTTCATTTAAGGTGATAAGTCGGCCAAGAATGCCAGTGAACCCGGCAAGAAAGACAGCAATATGCAGTTGGATAAAGGCCTTTTTCATTAAGCCTGCAAACTAAACAAAAATCACGGATGAATGGATTGAAATGGATTAACACAGATAGCTCATTTCATCATAAGTTTTCATTAATCCGATAAAGAATTGTCAAGTTAGAAGAAGATGCCCAATGATTTAAAGCTGGTAAAAAAAATAGAGAATGTAATTGATTCTTATTCTGCTAGCACTTCATTTTGCTGCATTGCTATAACAGTGCCGTTCACGACTTTAGTTTTTTTTACCCGTTTCCTGTAGTTGGTAAACAGGCTATGCCAGCGGAGCTTGAGTACGCCGAGGATACCTTCTTTTACAATGCCTTTATTCATTTTAGAAACACCAACCGTTCTATCCTGAAAAATGATAGGCACTTCTTTTATTTTGAAACCCAATTTCCAGGCAGCAAATTTCATTTCTATCTGGAAAGCATATCCTACAAATCGTATTTCATCAAAATTAATCGTCTCCAGTACTTCCTTGCTATAACAAACGAATCCAGCTGTTGGGTCTTTTACCGGCATCCAGGTTATCATTCTTGTATACAATGAAGCTCCTTTAGAAAGTGCAATCCTGTTCTTTGGCCAGTTTACCAACCCCCCACCTTTTACATACCGGGAGCCAACGGCTACATCAGCTCCTCCATTTTTACAGGCATTGTATAATCGTGACAGGTCGTTAGGATTATGAGAAAAATCAGCATCCATTTCAAAAATAAACTGGTAGTCATTTGCAATGGCCCACTTAAACCCATGAATGTAAGCAGTGCCTAATCCCAATTTACCTTTTCGTTCTTCTATAAATAATTTTTGGGGGGATTTTGTTTGCAGGTCTTTTACAATCTGCGCTGTACCATCGGGGGAGCCATCATCAATTACCAGCACATGAAAACCTTCATTCATATTGAAGATGGCTTGAAGAATAGGGATAATATTCTCCTTTTCATTATAAGTTGGTATGATGACTAATTTCTCCACAGAATAAGTAATACTGGTAAATATCGAATTTACAGAAAACAGCAGAGAAGATGTGTTAAAAATTGTTCACAGGTAATAACCGGTTGTTAACTTTTCTTCAGCATCGTCCGGGTGTAGATTTCGGTCAACTTTTGCTTGGTATGCTGGGGAAAGTCGCCTTTCATCATCCAATCGTAGTACTGTGGCTCGGCTTTTAGCACATCCGACACCGGGCGGCCTTTGAATTTTCCAAAATTGAAAACCTCTGTTCCATTCTCCATCACAAAACGACGGGCAAAATCCACTATTTGATCTTCGCCAATTACCTTTAATATGGAGTCAATATTATTTCCGAGTTCGGGATATTTAATTATCTGGGCTTCCAAAATTTCATGAGTAGCCGAGGCATCCACTTCGGCACCATGTGCCCCTTCCAACACTTTACTACAATAGAATTTATAGGCAGCACTCAATGTTCTTGGTTCCATTTTGTGAAAAATGTTCTGTACATCAAGCAGTTTGCGGTTCTTCATATCAAAATCCACATCAGCCCGTAAAAATTCTTCCATCAGCAATGGAATATCAAAACGGTTGGAATTATAACCGGCAAAATCGCAGCCATCCAGCATTTGCTTTAGTTCCTGCGCCAATTGTTTAAAAGTGGGAGCATCTTTTACCATCTCATCGGTAATGCCATGTAGGTCGCTGACAGCTTTGGGTATCGGCATACCCGGATTTATGATTTTTCTTTTTACACTCCGGGTTCCGTCTGTAAGAATTTTTACAATAGCAATTTCAACAATACGGTCAGTTCCTAAATTGAGGCCGGTAGTTTCGAGGTCAATAAAGGCAAGGGGCTTTTTCAGTTGCAACATCGGGTTAGTAGTTTCTCTTAGTTTCTAATAATTAAGGGTGGTAAAGGTAACGGTTTGCTGTACTTATCAAAATCAAATTTGAGGGAAGCAAAACATTGTGAAGTAAAGATAACCAGTTGTTTAGCGATATTAATTTTCCGTGGCAATACTTTTAATTTTTCAACCGCAGAATACCGCATCTTTCTTATTTTTGTAGTCACAAAATAATCAAGCTGTTTTAGCGTTTACAAGCAAAATATCCACCAATATGAAAAAGACATCTTTAATCGCTTTACTTCTTCTCGCCATAGTAATGGTAGTTACTTCCTGTGCCTCTCAAAAACAAGGTTGTCCCGGCAATCCTAATGCCAGCTACAAATTCAGGGGCTGAGTTATACTTACTTAAAACAAATAGCACTTAAGTTTTTTGGGCTTTCCGTCTAAATAGTCCTTTGCCTCGTGTAGCCACTGCATCCTTATTTACTGACAAATAAACTGAATGAAGTTGCAGTTCTTGCTGCTTTCCTTTTAGTTGAAAAGCTCCTAATGATTCCGCTTGCAGGTATTTTGGCATTTCCACCTTTTCCAATATATAATCAGAAACAATAAACTCAGCACTAAAATCATGGCATTTGCTCAGCATTCTGGCTGTAGTATTTAAAACATCTCCATGATAAGCAATTTCTGATTTATACTTCCCCACTTCCGACACAACTATATTACCACCGTGCAGGGCGGCTTTAAATCCTGGTACCTTGCCATATCTTTTCATGTATTGGTCTTCATACCGGCGTATTTGTTTTTGAATAGCAAAAAAACAACGGGTACATACAGCAAATCGTATTCCTTTTTTTACCGGCCATGTTACCACCACCTCATCTCCCACATACTGATACACCCGGCCAAAATACCGGGCAATGGGTTCGCTGATGTCATAAAAAAAATCTTGAAAAAAATGACTGAACTCCATCTCCCCCATTTCTTCTGCTAAGTCGGTAGAATTATTAAGGTCGATAAAAAGGAAAAGCCTCTCTTCTTTTTTTACCTGGTGATATTTTCCCAATACAAGATTATAAATAGCATCTCTACCCAGCTTACGATGCAGCTCATCCAAAAAATTGGAGAATAAAGAAATGATAAGAGCTATTCCTAAAAATTCAAATACTTTTTTAGTGGCAAAAAAATCATACAGGCTATGCGGAAAAATAGTTTCGTAAGTATTTATTTTCAGCCAATTTACAATTACCATGATAAAAAAGAACAAAATCATAAACCAGCAAACCACCCTGAATGTGCGATACACCAGGTAAAACCAAAATTTTGTTCGGCGGTGCCTGCGGCGAAACTCTTGTGATTGTGTTTCAAAAAAAGCAATAGCAAAGCCAATCGGTACACTTACTATTAATGAAGTGGATAAAGCTATCCAGTTAAAACCGTGCCGGGCTACGGCATAAAAAGCAAATAGTAATACTGACAGATAAATTATATAGACATTGTTCTGCGAAATAATTTTCCACGGCTGCAGTAAGTCGAAGTTGGCGGTACTGCGGGTGGCATAAGAGCCGGTGACGGCACCCAATTCTCCCGAATTCAACTGCTTATCATCACTCATGAATGTTAATTTGGTTGTTTTGACGGTTCAATGTGTCAACTAAATTAAAACTTAATAAGAAAATCGTTGCAACAAATTAGAATAATCCTTATTTTTGTGTCCAATCATGAGAACATTTACACATAACCATCATCATTTCTTACTCCCTCAGGGTAGGCCGTGAAGATATTATGTACTAAACATAATCAAGGGCTTACTAAACAGTAAGCCCTTTTTCTTTGCCCTCCATAGCTCTAGCAAAGGAGGAATTAACACTGTAGCCTTGTTTTAAAAAATAAGAATATGGCTTACTAAAAAATTATATTATGCAGGAAACATTAAAAATTGCTGTTCAAAAATCTGGTCGTCTTTACGAAGGCTCAATGAAGCTGCTGAAAGAATGCGGTATTGAAGTAAGTAACGGCAATAATCAATTGAGAGTAATAGCAGCCAACTTTCCGATAGAAGTTTTCTTTCTTCGGGATGATGATATACCGGAGTATGTGCAAGATGCTGTGGCAGATATTGGTTTTGTAGGAGAAAATGTAGTGAAAGAATCAAACAAAGAAACAGATACAATTGAAAAATTAGGTTTTGGTAAATGCCGCTTATCCGTTGCTGTACCTAAGAATGGCAGCATGCAGTCTCTAAATGATTTGAACGGGAAAAAAATTGCCACCAGCTATCCATACATTCTTTCTAACTTTTTAAAAGAAAAAAATATAACTGCTTCCATTCATGAAATCAGTGGTTCGGTAGAAATAGCACCAAAGATTGGCCTCGCTGACGCCATCTGTGATTTAGTTAGTTCCGGTAGTACGTTATTTACTAATGAACTGAAAGAAATCGAAACTATTCTTACTTCCGAAGCTGTTCTTATCAGCAATAAAAATCTGACGGCAGAAAAGAAAATAATACTAGAAAGTCTGCTGTTCCGTATCCGCTCCGTAAAAAAAGCCCGGAATAATAAATATGTATTGTTGAATGCACCGAACGATAAATTGGAGAAAATTTGCAGTTTGCTACCCGGCATGAGAAGCCCAACCATTCTTCCGCTGGCAGAATCCGGCTGGAGTTCTGTTCATTCCGTCATCAATGAAAGTGATTTTTGGAATGTGATAGAAAAACTAAAAGCAAACGGTGCACAGGGAATTTTAATTATCCCAATTGAAAAAATGATATTGTAAGCCCTCCAACAAACAAAGGGAGAATTAAAACCACAAAGTATATGAAGCTTTATAGATACCCGGATAAGGAGAATTGGAAAGAAATCATACTGCGACCTGTTGCCGATAATTCTGCGTTGGAGAAGACCGTAAAGAAAATTTTACAAAAAGTAAAAAAGAATGGTGATAAAGCCGTTCTCAAATACACCAAAGAATTTGATGAAGTAAAATTGAATAATCTGGTAGTTAGTGAAACTGAAATTAATGCGGCAGCAACATTACTAAGCGATGAATTAAAACAAGCCATTCAACAGGCAAAGAAAAATATTGAAACATTTCATGTTGCACAAAAAGAAAGTGCAAAGAAAATTGAAACAATGCCTGGCGTTGTTTGTTGGCGTCAATCTGTGGCAATAGAAAAAGTTGGTTTATATATTCCTGGAGGTTCAGCTCCTCTTTTCTCTACTGTATTAATGCTCGGTGTTCCGGCCCAATTGGCAGGTTGTAAAGAAATAGTTCTTTGTACACCGCCTGCAAATGATGGCAGCATTCATCCAGCAATTTTATATGCAGCGCAACTTTGCGGTATATCAACTATTTTTAAAGTCGGTGGCGTACAAGCTATTGGTGCCATGGCTTATGGAACGGCAACCATTCCAAAAGTGTTTAAGATATTCGGACCGGGAAATCAATATGTGACACTAGCCAAACAGATTATACAGCAAGAAGGTGTTGCCATTGATATGCCTGCCGGACCATCCGAAGTATTGGTGATTGCCGATGAAACGGCTGTTCCGGAATATGCAGCCGCCGACCTTTTATCACAAGCTGAACATGGTCCAGACTCACAGGTTATCCTAATTACAACTAATGAATCAGTTGCTGAAAAAATAAGTGGTGCAATTAAAACACAATTAAAAAAATTATCAAGAAGAGAAATTGCAAAAAAAGCATTGCAGAATAGTAAATTAATTATTGTAGAAAATATAAACGAAGCGGTGGAGCTTTCCAACTTGTATGCCCCGGAGCATTTAATACTTTCCTGCGCAAATGCTGAAGAAGTGGCCAACCAAATCATATCTGCAGGTTCTGTATTTATCGGCAACTACTCTCCGGAAAGTGTAGGAGATTATGCCAGTGGCACCAATCATACATTACCAACTAATGGTTATGCAGCTATGTACAGTGGAGTTTCGTTAGACAGTTTTGTTAAAAAAATAACCTACCAGCAATTAACAAAAGAAGGATTAGAAAA
>JANORJ010000661.1:0-3246 GCA_031415255.1 Chitinophagaceae bacterium
CAAAAATGCCTCGGCGGCCCGGGAAGTGAGTCGGCGAATTGTGTAAGAGAAAATGCAGATGGAACAATTATGGTTCTTTCGTTTACAAATTCTAATGGGGGCGATGTAAGTGGATGGCATGACCCAGGTGGGTCTTTTCCAAACGATTATTGGTTAGTAAAATTAAGCAGTACCGGAACCCTTATCTGGCAGAAATGCCTTGGAGGGACATCCGGAGAATATCCTTCTTCTTCTCTCCGCCAAACCCCAGATGGGGGCTACATTGTTGGCGGGTGGAGCAGTTCAATCAATGGTGATGTAACCGGGCAGCATGGGGGCGAAGATTACTGGATAGTAAAGTTGAACGCTACAGGGGTTATTGAATGGCAACAATGTTATGGAGGAACAAGTATTGACAACTGCCTTGCACTGCAAACAACTGCTGATGGTGGGTATATTCTGGCCGGCAGTTCTGCATCTATTAACGGAGATGTAACAGGCAATCATGGTTCTTATGATGTTTGGGTAGTTAAACTAGAAGGTAGTGGAGTATTGGATATGGATGGCGATGGCGTACCTGATGCAAGTGACAACTGCCCCAACACAGCTAACAGCAATCAATTAAATACTGATGGTGATAGTATGGGTGATGTATGTGATCCCGATGATGATAATGATGGCATATTAGACGCAAGTGACAACTGTCCTTTGATTGCTAATGCAAATCAATTAAACACTGATGGCGATAGTATGGGTGATGTATGCGATCCCGATGATGATAATGATGGCATATTAGACGCAAGTGACAATTGTCCTTTGATTGCTAATGCAAATCAAACAAACACTGATGGCGATAGCATGGGCGATACATGCGATCCCGATGATGATAATGATGGTGTACTTGATGGAAGTGATAATTGTCCTTTGATTGCCAATACAAATCAAACAAACACTGATGGTGATAGCATGGGCGATGCATGCGATCCCGATGATGATAATGATGGCACACCTGATGGAAGCGATTGTGCTCCTTTGAATGCAGCCATTCATCCTGGCGCAACAGAGGTTTGTAATGGCGTTGATGATAATTGTAACGGAACAATTGATGAAGGCTGTTCTGTAACCATCAGCATTGCTGATGCAACAGTGTACGAAGCTGGCGGCCCAGCTATTATACCGGTAAGTTTATCAACGGCATCTGCTTTAACCATAACAGTCAAATACAAAACAGTAAATGGATCAGCAAGACAACCGAAAGATTATAGCTCAACTTCAGGAACTTTTACTTTTCTGCCGGGTGAAACCAGTAAGAATATCAGCGTACCAATTATTGCCGATGCCATAACAGAAGGTGATGAAAATTTCTTTATTACCCTCAGCAGGCCGTCTAATGCTACAATAGCCGATGGAAGTGCTACTGTAACTATTACTGAAACTGCACCTTTGGCTAATAATTATAAGACAGGCACAGGAGTGAAGAGTGAGAACGAAAGAAACCTGGTTATTCCTAATCCACAACGCAGAACTGAACAACTGAGATTTTACGGAATTGAATCCGGAACATTTGATGTAATAATTTCTGACATGAACGGAAAAACTATTTACCGTCAGAAGAATTACCGTAACAACTGGATACCAAACCAACTGTCCATCGGGCTATATATTTACCAACTGCAGTACAAAAACCTGGCTGGTGAATTGAAAAGAACTACAGGTAAATTATTATTAATCGAATAAGTAACGAGGTCCCGGGTTTTTCTGGGACCTTTTTAACTATCCTTTAAAAACAAAAATTAGATTTCCCATCTCGAAGAAATAGTGCACCAGCACATTTACCGCATTTGCAAAAAACTGCATATGCAAAACCGCACCGAAGCTTTGAATAAGGCATTTGGGAAAAACTAAACTGCTTCCTTCTCCCCTCTCCACTTTGGTGGACAGGGGTTGGGGGTGAGGACTAACTTTCGTTCTATTGTCTATCGTTTTCAATCAATATAAATTACAAATGTTTTATAAAACACAGATGTAATTAGTCAATAATCAGCATGCATAAAATAGTTTCCACCAGTTATCTCCGTAAGATAGTTTTGATAAACATGTTGATTATCGGCTTGTTTCTCCCTGACTACTGCTTTGCGCAAACCAAAAAAATGACAGCCCGACCGAAAGAAATATTTTGGTATGCGGATTTTACACTTACGATAAAAGGTAATGGCGAAAAAAAGAATGAAGACGAAACATCAATAATCAGATGGTCCATTGATCGCTCCTATTCCTTCTCTTTCAAATTTAACTCAAAGAGCATCACTGGTGATCCTAACAAAAAAGAAGAAATAAGTATGAAAGAACTCGTAGCAGTCGTTAAAAGTGGCCGCTTCACCAGATATACATACAGCCCGGTAAAACCAAAAGATGAGATGCCTATGAAAATCAAGATCAAAGATTTACTTAACGTAATTACCATAGATGAAGGGGAAGGTAAATCTTTTGAAAACACGACAGTAATTACGAGTTGGGAGACTGACAAAACAGTTAATACGCCTAATGTCATGACACTCACTACCGATAATGAAAAGCGTACTTATAACATTAATTTTCCAATTTTCTTCTTTGATGAAAGAATGAAAATGCTAAGCCAGACAATAATTGACCGCTCAGACTATGGCTATGATGACAAACCTACACACGAAGCACTGCCAATTGATTCAGCTGACGTCCTGATTTCAAAGTTTAGAATCCCTAACGTCAAAGGTTTAATAAGCGGTTTCACTATTCAACACACTCCAAATGATTTTTTGTATCCAGCTAATTTTCCAACCGCCTGGGAGTACGATTCGGCTAAAGACTTCCCTGACTTACAGCCTGATAATCCTTTAATCCAGGATGTGCCTGATTCAAAAACGAAGGTTAAAATCCGGGTTCTTTACCGTTTTTCCAAAACGCCGTTTTACTAATGAAAGATGTCGTAGTGGTTTTAGATCAACCTGTTTTATGCTGATGAAAAAAGTTAAACAATGAAAAAAATTATTCCAGTTTTAAACAGACACATATTAATAGGATTGACTGTGCTATTCTTAACGAATACACTTATTGCACAGCAACCCTGCAATGACGAAGGCATAATGAACACAAAAGGTAGTTGGAAAAAAAAACCAGATGCCAATGTATCTCCTGATCCGGCCTTTCCCAAGAGTCAGTTTCCCCAAGTAACGAGCCGGATTGATAAAATACAGAAATTGTTGCAGGCTGCTTATCCGGAACCCAAAG
>JANORJ010000662.1:0-9796 GCA_031415255.1 Chitinophagaceae bacterium
CAGTTTTTTATGCATTGTCGCCGGTGGAAGTAAGAGCCGTAAGGGCTGGTGAAAATTCGCCGTTTACCAAAACCAACATTTCGAAAAAAGAAATTGCCAAAGCAAATCTGGGGCAGGATATTCCTTTCCTGCTAAACCAAACACCCTCGGTAGTAATTAATTCTGATGCGGGCAATGGCGTTGGCTACACCGGTATCCGCATCCGTGGTACAGATGCCACAAGAATTAATGTAACACTGAATGGCATTCCTTACAATGATGCCGAAAGTCAGGGAACATTTTTTGTTGACTTACCGGATTTCAGTTCCTCAACCGGAAGCATACAAATACAACGTGGCGTTGGCACTTCCTCCAACGGTGCCGGTGCATTTGGAGGCAGTATTAATTTTAGTACTAATGAAGTGAACAAAGAAGCTTATGCTGAATTCAATAACAGCTATGGTTCTTTTAACACCTGGAAGAATACAATAAAAGCCGGCACTGGGTTAGTTAATGGTTTTACTACAGATATTAGATTGTCCCGCATCAGCAGTGATGGTTTTATTGACCGAGCAAGTAGTGACTTGAAATCATTTCATGTTACCAGTGCATACATCAGTAAAAAATCTTCTGTACGAATAAATATTTTCTCTGGTAAAGAAAAAACATACCAGGCATGGAACGGAATTTCAGAAGCTGATTTAATTGCCGGCAACAGAACAATTAACTCCGCAGGAACAGAAAAATCTGGCGAACCGTATGACAATGAAACCGATAATTATACACAAACACATTACCAACTATTCTTAAATCATTTAATTGGTAAAAGAATCAGTTTCAACACAGCCTTATTTCTTACAAAAGGCAAAGGTTATTATGAACAGTACAAAGCTGAACAGAAATATTCCAAATATGGTTTACCAAACCCTATTTCATCCGGCACACCAATTACTGAGTCTGATATGATACGGCAGCTGTGGTTAGACAATGATTTCTATGGCAATATTTTTTCATTTCAATACAAGGATAACAAAACTCAGGCTACACTCGGCGGCGGTTACACCCGGTATGATGGATTACATTTTGGAAAAATAATTTGGGCTGATAAAGGATTAACTGATATTAAAAACTGGTACGATCTTGATGCACTTAAAACTGATTTTAATATTTACCTGAAACAACAAACTCAAGTTGCTATTAACTGGAACTTGTTTTATGACTTACAATTTCGCCTTGTAAAATATAATACAGAAGGCTTCCGTGACAACCCAGCTTTATCGATAAAAAATAAAATCAATTTCTTCAATCCGAAAGTAGGTATCAGTTATAATAAAAACGGATGGAAAGGTTATTTCTCTTTTGGTGTTGCCAATAAAGAACCTAACCGGGATGACTTTGAAGCAGGTGCTGCACAACAACCATCACCAGAAAGATTGAATGATGTGGAAGTTGGTATTGAAAAAACAAAAACTAACTACAATTGGTCTGCAACGTTTTATTATATGAATTATAAAAATCAATTAGTGCTGACAGGAAAAATTAATGATGTAGGGGCATATTCCAGAACTAATATTCCCGAAAGCTACCGTGCAGGAATCGAGTTGCAGGGCGGAGTAAAATTCAATACATGGGTAAATGCAACAGCCAATCTTGCTTTTAGCCAAAACAAAGTGAAAAACTTTACAGAGTTTATTGATGACTATGACAATGGTGGACAGAAAATCAATAGTTTTCAGTCATCTGATATTGCATTCTCCCCTGCTATGGTTGGCGGGGCTAGTATTAATTTTTTACCATTTAAAAATGCAGAGTTGAGCTTGCTGAGCAAATATGTAAGTAAACAATATTTAGATAATACGGAGAATGAAAATCGTTTGCTAAATGCTTTTTATACACAAGATGTAAGAGCTATTTATACTATCAAAAAGAAATGCTTAAAAGAAGTAAACATCATCGCACAACTAAACAATATTTTCGGCAGAAAGTATGAGCCAAATGGTTATACGTTCAGTTATTTTGTTGGAGGAGAAACAGTAACGGAAAATTATTACTTCCCGATGGCGGGAATAAATTTTATGTTGGGAGTGAATATCAGATTGTGAGTTTTGTAAAAGCAGTCATTAGTAAGGAAAGGAAAACTCCTGACTAATGACTCCCGACTATGAACTCTTCTGGCTTTCAAATTTCGCCTGCCAGTCCAGCATACCACCCGTTACATTCCAGGTATTTTTAAATCCCATAGAATCTAAAAACAAACAAGCCTGCCCGCTGCGGTTGCCACTGCGACAATGAATAATAACTTCTTCTTCCTGTAAGCCTTCTAATTCGTCTATCTGCATGGTTTGTATTTTGCCAAGCGGAATCAGCGTTGCACCGATGTTAAACTCCGCATACTCATGCGGTTCCCGGCAATCAAATAAGTTTAGTTTTTCGCCGGCATCCATCCGGGCTTTTAATTCTTCTACTGTAATGTTTTGCATTTTTATTAATTATAAGTCAAGGGAAGGTGTTTTACCAGCACTATCGCTTTTGGCAGGTTTGTCTACTTGCAGCCACACATCTATTGTTTGTCCGGAACGAATATGCTGAATTCTTTTCTCATCATCAAAGCGTTCAGGATTTTGTTTGTATATCCAGGCACCGCAAGTGTCTGTAACGTTTGCATCTGTTACAATTGCACCTATCACAATGCCATTTGCTTCTAGTATTTCTTTTGCTTTACAATACTCCATACCTGTTATAACCGGCACAGTAAATTCTCTTTTACCCACTCCATCGCCAAGCACTAGGGTAATAGTACTTCCTTTGCGAATTTTTGCACCGGGAGCAATGGATGAGCCGTTATAGTTCTGTTCGAGTATTGCATTCTTGGCAAAATCAGGTTTGAAAGTAGTATCACCAATTTTTAAATCCATATTTTTCAATACCATTTCTGCATTGCGGTAACTATAGCCAATCAGGTTGGGCATTTCTACTAATGGTGGTATTGCCCTGCTGATAATAAGAAAAATAGTTCGGTTTGATTTTACCACTTCGTCGGCATCCGGTATTTGACGGATAACGGTCAGTGGTTTTATAGTATCAACATAAATGGAATCCTGTATGTCCACGGCAAATCCGGCTTTCTTCAAAATCTTTTGTGCCTCCTCATAACTTTTACCGGTTACGGATGGCACTGTGCTTGCTTTACCATGACCCGTCAGCCATCCTAATGAAAGAAGGATAAGTGCAAAAATACCTAATGCCAGTAAAATGCCTACTAGTACATTAACCCATAAAGGACGATGTGTTATAAATTTCATTCGATAAGTTATAAGTTATCAATCAGCCCCACTATCTATTCACCGAAACATTCCTGAATCAATTTAGTATAAAATTCTTTCAAGCTCCAGCCCATCGCTTTTACCTGCTGCGGCACTATGCTAGCCGCACTCTGACCTGGAATGGTGTTTACTTCCAGCATGTATGGCCTGCCCTCTACTTCATTATAAATAAAATCTATCCGAACCACACCTCTGCAATTAAACAATGAATATATTTTCTTCGCTGTGTCTCTGATTTTATCAGCTACTACTTCCTCCACATCTGCCGGCGTTGTCTCTGATGATTTACCTTGGTACTTGGCTTCAAAATCAAAAAAAGCCATATCTGCATCGGCCCTTACTTCAGTTAGCGGTAGCACAATAATATTTCCTTTTGATTTAAAAACGCCAACAGTAAATTCTCTTCCTTTAATCATTTCTTCTACCAGCACTTGATCATCTTCTTTAAATGCTTTTTCAATTGCTATTCCTAATTCATCAGACGACTTATCAACTTTCGACATACCAATGCTTGATCCACCATTATTCGGCTTCACAAAAACAGGAAAATTTAATGTGTCCGCAATTTCATCGGGGCTGCCAAAGCTGTTTTTAATAAGTATGGCTGATTTTGCTACTGCTATTCCTGCCATGCCAGCCACAGCCACAGCATATCGTTTATTAAATGTAATGGCTGAGGTTGCTGCATCGCAACTTGTGTATGGAAGTTTCAACGTATCAAAATAGCCTTGCAGTTTTCCATCTTCGCCCGGTGTGCCGTGCATACCAATAAAAACAGCGTCAAAATTTATTTTCTGATTATCTAATTGTAGGGAAAAATCATTCTTATCAATCTCCGTCTTACGTCCATCTGCCAATTCATAAAACCAGCCTTGTGGATTTATATCAATTTTATAAACATTGAAAAGGCTTCTGTCAAGGTTGTTGTCAATTGTAACAACACTTTTATAAGATATTACGGCTTCGCCTGAATAACCGCCGGTGACAAGAGCTATATTTTTCTTCATTATTATAGTTAGAGGTTTTGCTCCCGCTGTTGCGGGACTATTTATGCAAATATTGAAGAAAAAACCGTTTGTTGGTAATTTTGAATGCTAAAAATGACTTATTTCTTGCTTTGGGGCATAATAAAGGTGAAGGCCGTTTCTCCTTCACCTTTTTACGACGGGAAATATCACCCGCCACTACTTGGGCAGCTTTCACTGCTTTATATCCTTAGATATACTGTAAGTTATTAAAATATATTACCGTTTGCTGTATAAAGCGGTAAAACTTATGCACAGCTCCGGCAGAAACTAAATATGTAATTTCTCTTTTTTCGCTAATAGTTGGTCTACTGTTTCCTGATACATTTCATCTGGTATACAGCAGTCAACCGGGCAAACTGCCGCACATTGTGGTTCTTCATGAAAACCCTGACATTCGGTGCACTTATTAGGAGTAATATAATAGGTATCCACTGCCACCGGGGCATTTTTCTGGTCGGCATCCACTACTGAACCGTCCAGCAGGGTAAAAGAGCCTTTTACAGAAGTGCCGTCGGTAACCGCCCATTCCACGCCACCTTCATAGATAGCATTGTTGGGACATTCTGGTTCGCAAGCACCGCAGTTAATACATTCTTCCGTAATCTTAATAGCCATAGCAATTTATTTAATGGGTTGAGGGTTTACTTTTGTGGCACAAAAATAAATGACAGGAATGAATTTACAACATCGTATTGATTTATTAGTTGAGCTGGGACAATATATTTTATCGGATGATGAACAATGGCAAATGACTAAAGAAAGAGCCAGCAGGGAAAATGGCTGGTTCATACCTGAATTTGTGGAATTGGCTACCAATACTATTGCTAAAAATTTTCTGCAAAGGGATATATTGGAAAAGTGGGTCGCTTCTTACCAACTACCAACTACCCACAGGGCCCGGTGGGCAAACCAAAAACCACAAACTATTGGTCTGGTAATGGCCGGCAACATTCCCCTCGTTGGCTTTCATGATTTTCTTTGTGTATTCATCAGCGGACACAAGGCTGTTATTAAACCTTCATCAAAAGACCAGGTACTCATAAAAAATTTGGTAGAAAAATTAGGAGAATGGAACGTAGCAACTACCGGGCTTATTGAGTTTTCTGAAATGCTAAAAGGATGTGATGCCTACATTGCTACCGGTAGCAATAATTCATCCCGGTATTTTGATTACTATTTTGGAAAGTACCCAAATATCATTCGGCGCAATAGAACATCTATAGCAGTACTTACCGGCAATGAGACCAAAGAAGATTTAGAAAAATTAGCTGATGATGTTCATTTATATTTTGGATTGGGTTGCCGCAACGTGACAAAAATTTATGTTCCCGGTAATTATGATTTTGTTCCCCTGCTGGAAGCTTTCAGAAAATATAACTACCAGGCCGACCATCATAAGTACAAAAACAATTACGACTACAACCTGGCCCTGCACCTGTTGAATAAAAAATACTACATGACCAATGGCTCCATTTTACTGATAGAAGATTCCGCCATTTTTTCACCCATTAGCCAATTGAATTATGAATTTTATACTGACAATGACGACCTGACAGCTAAATTGCCAGCGGCACATGACTTGCAATGTGTTGTTGGCAAAAGCCTTGTACCTTTTGGACTGGGACAAAGCCCATCAATCAATGACTATGCAGACGGGGTGGATACACTTAAATTTCTTGCTGGATTGTAAAAAATCAGTGAATCACGGTATTTTATTTTTCAGTAAATCGTAGTACTTTTAGGAGGCAAAAGAAGTACGAAAGGCTTGGTAAACGATTTGTTAAACTAATTCAGCGGCAAACAATTAAAGAATTAGCATCGTTACTTTGTAGGATAGGTATGAAAACTGAAAATAATTATCTCAAATTAAAATCTGACAAGAATATGAAATGGAAACAAATTTTGCTGATTGTTGGAATCAGTGCCGTATCAGCTGTAACCAGTGTGTGGATTTATAGCAAGGCCACCCATTCGCCATCTAATTTTTCGCAAACATCCAACGGTAATGTGCCGGTTAATTATGCAGGCTTTTTTGAAAATGGTGCAGGTGCCGGTGAGCCGATTGATTTTACCAAAGCCGCCAACGCCTCAGTACCTGCTGTCGTTCATATCAAAACAAAAATTGCCGCTAAAAAAGTTAACAATCAATTGCCCCGTAACCAGGGCAGCAACGGCATGGAAGATTTGTTTGAGCAATTCTTCAATAACATGGGACCAAGAATGCAACAGGAACAAAGAGCATCTGGGAGTGGTGTTATTATCAGCGATGATGGTTACATCATTACCAACAACCACGTTGTATCTGATGGTGGACAAGGAGTGGCAGATGAAATAACCGTTTCATTAAGTAATAAGAAAACTTACAAGGCAAAATTAATTGGAAGAGACGCAAGCAGTGATCTTGCCGTACTAAAAATTGAGGGTACCGGATTTCCATTCCTGTTGTATGGCAACTCAGACAATGTAAAATTGGGTCAGTGGGTGCTGGCAATAGGTTATCCGCTTACATTAGAAACAACTGTAACAGCAGGTATTGTTAGTGCAAAGGGAAGAAATATAAATATAAATAGTCGCCAAAGTCAAACACCAATTGAATCTTTTATACAAACAGACGCTGCCGTGAATCAGGGAAACAGTGGTGGTGCTTTAGTTACAACCGACGGACAGTTAGTAGGAATTAATTCAGCCATCTATGCCCCTAATGGCACTTATGCCGGATATTCATTTGCTATACCTGTAAATCTGGTTAAGAAAATTGTGAATGACCTTATTAAATTTGGCGATGTAAAAAGACCTTACCTCGGCGTGCAAGTATCGCAAGAAGATTTTGATGCCGGAGATGGTGCTCACATCGGTTCAGTTGCTAAAGATGGTGCTGCTGCTACTATTGGTTTGAAAAAAGGTGACATCATTACTAAAGTAAATGATGCTCCAATCAATTCATGGACAGAATTGCAGGCAACCGTTTCTTCTTACAATACCGGAGAGAAAATAAACATTACGTATAAAAGAAATGGAAAAGAATACACTGTAGCAGCTGTACTAACCGCTAAAACCGGAACTTACGACCAGATAGCTACAACAAATGTAGGTGATAAATTAGGTGCCGATCTGGAAACATTAGAACCCAAGAAAGCACTAACCTATGAAATTGAAGGTGGTGTGGTAGTAAAGAAAATAAAAGCTGGCGGCGCATTCAGTAAAACAAAAATGGAGGCTGGTTTTATCATTACCAGTGTTAATGATATAGATATTGCCAGTATAGAAGAACTGAATGAGGCAATAAAAAGCCTGAAAGGTGAAACTATATATCTGCAGGGAATTTATACAGATGCCAATGGAGTATACAGGTTTCCGTTGAATTTGGATGAGCTGCCTTAACTAATAAAATCAATATATTAAAAGAGCCGTTCTGTATTTTGCAGAACGGCTCTTTGCTTTGAAGTACAGCTATCGGTCAATTTTATTTTTCATAGACTAAATATTCCCAGCCCTGCATTTCAAAACTTCGCTCTGTTGTAAAATCATTGGCTGCGCCGGAAAAAATATTTTTATAAACCCCTGTCACCATAGAATCAAGTATTTCAAAATGCAGGTCTTTTTGTGATGAGAGATTAAGCACCACCAGCACTTCTTTGTTTCCGTTCTTTCGCAGGTAAACAAATACATTATTGGGGTCGCTGGTTTTTATACGGAATGTTTGCACGGCAGAGTCGCCGCTGCGAAGAGCCGGATTATTTGTTTTTAAACTCAATAACGTTTTATAAAAATCATTTAAAGTGTTGGTGCCAGTCCATGTAATAGCATCTTTATCAAAAAACTTTAATCGTTTCATATTGGGCATCTCCTGACCGGAATACAATAACGGCACTCCATTCCAGGTGGCACTAAACACAGCCAACGCCTTTGCCATGTCACCATATTTTTCATACTCTGTACCATTCCAGCTATTTTCATCATGGTTGGTAGTAAACCATGCCCTCATAGTACTATCTCCCAAATCATCATATCGTTTCAATAAATTTAAAAGAGTGTCCAATGGCTCATGGTTTTTATAAAAGGCGGCGGTTTTATGCATCCATGCCCAACTATAACTCGCATCAAAGGCTTCGCCATACTGCGGTGTTTCCAATTCGTCATACTCACCCAGCCAGAATAAAGGTTTTACTGCATCCACTTCTGGTCTTGCTTCTTTCCAGAAATCCAGTTCCACCCAAGAGGCAAGGTCGCAACGAAAACCATCAATATCACAGCTTGTCACCCAATACTTCATCGCATCTTTCATTGCTTGGCGAAGTGCAGGGTTTTTAAAATCCAATTCAATAATATCATCCATGCCGGAAGCAATTTTGAAATCGTTGGTAGCAGTATCCTTTTGAAAATAGTCAGGATGTTCAGTTGTCCAAGTATGATCCCAACCAGTATGATTGGCCACCCAGTCAATAATTACTTTAAAACCCATTTCATGTGCCTGCTTCACCAGGTTTTTAAAATCATCCAGCGTTCCAAATTCAGGATTGATAGAGGTATAATCGGAACATGCATAATAACTGCCCAGCGTTCCTTTCATTCCTTTTTGTGCAATGGGGGTGATGGGCATAAACCAAAGTGTTTTCACTCCCATGTCTTTCAATCGCTGTAAATGTTGTGAAAATGCATTGAAAGTTCCTTCCTCCGTGTATTGCCGAACGTTTACTTCATAGATATTGGTGTTGTGTGACCAATCAACAGGTTTGTATCGGTGTATCATGCCGCTAGTATTTTTTTTAGTTTCTGTTTTAGTTTCGTCCTCTTTCTTCATCAGCTTACAAGAGCCAAGCAGCAATGAAAAAGTAATGGCAAGCAAAACATATCGCATAGTTGGAACTTTGCTGGGAAGGTAGTAAGAAGTTTTGAGTTTAAGGTTTAGGGTTGTGGGTTCTTCCACACAAAAAAGGCTTTAAACCATGCCAAGCAAAACCCTAAACACTCAACACAAAACAAAGTTATCTTTGCCCCCATGAAGAGTTTAGAAGTCCCCATTATTTACCGCAGCCCGTTAATTTCTGCTATTAAAAAAAAGCGGAAGGAAACGGACAAGATGAAAAAAGATTTTACTCCCACTCTGCTGGACTTTGGCCCGCTGCAAATTTATCTGGCCCGTCACTTTGGTTTTTGCTATGGCGTGGAAAATGCCATTGAAATTGCATTCAGAACCGTGGAAGAAAATCCGGATAAAAGAATTTTTCTACTCAGCGAAATGATTCTCAACCCGCAGGTAAATGCCGACCTGCAAGCACATGGTATTCAATTTTTGCAGGATACCTATGGCAAACAGCTTATTCCCTTTGAAGATATAACTGCTGATGATATTGTATTAATTCCGGCATTTGGAACAACACTGGATATAGAACAAAAGCTAAAACTGATAGGCATTCAAACGGAAAAATATAATACCACCTGCCCCTTTGTAGAAAAAGTATGGAA
>JANORJ010000663.1:0-8868 GCA_031415255.1 Chitinophagaceae bacterium
GCAATTCCTGTTATTCCTTTTGATAATCTATCTGGTTTATCCATTTTATAATTTTATAGAAACTATTTTTTTTAATATTCTAATCTACTCCTACCTACTTCCAGTTATTATTATTCTTTTTTCAAAGGGAGGAATAAAGCAACCAATACCTGTGAAGGTTATTGTATTGTATTCTACTATTTTTTTCCTTTTGTTGTTTTTTTATGATAATATCCCCAAACTCTTTTCAATTAATATCAATCAAATTTTAATAACCTTCACTGAGGTATTATTTTTTTCCCTGTTTTTTTACTTCATAATTTCTAATAAGTTCCTAAAAAGGGTTATTTTAATTACAATCCCATTGTTTCTTACATTTCAAGTATTACACAGAATTTTTAGCGAAAGGGTTGTTTTTGATGCCATACCAAGTGGGGCTGAAGCAATTATTATTTTGAGTTATACTGTATATTTTTTTTATGAAGAACTAAACCGATCCCCGGAAAAAAGTTTTTATAATAACTATCTTTTTTGGATATCGCTTGGTATTATGCTGTATTTAGCAGGGACTTTTTTCTTTTTTATTTTGGCAAACAGTATGCCTTTGGAACAAGCAAAAGAGTTTTGGTTTATTACTTATCTAATTGAAACACTCAAAAACATATTGATGATAATAGCCCTGATTTTATATTTGAAATCAGAAAAAAATCCAATAACCGAAAAAAACAAATCGCCCTTTTTAGATTTCACACCTTAGTTAAATCCACTACTAACCAACCATTATGTTCTTTCTTCAAGCCACCAACCAATCCGGAGTTTCCACTGTGCTTTTTCTTGGCACTCTGGGCATGGTGGTATTAACGGTTGCCCTTATCATCTTTATCATTATGCACCAGCGGCGGGTGCTGCGGTTTCAAAATAAAATAAACCAGATGGAGCATGAGCAGCAAAAGATATTGCTGAATGCCTCTATCAAACTGCAGGAAGAAGAACGCCAACGCCTGGCAGCCGATTTGCATGATGATGCCGGCCCCTTGCTGGCCACAGCCCGGCTTTACCTGAATGAAAACTTGGTAAACCAGGATAAAGCCACTCAGCTACAATCTATTTTTCAGGCCCGGCAGATTATTGATGATACCATTCAGCTTGTCCGCAACATCAGCCACAGCCTGATGCCGCCAACTCTCAAAAACTTTGGACTGGAATCAGCCGTTAATGATCTGTTTCAGAAAATAAGTGGCTCTGGTGCCATTAATGCCAGCAGCCGCTTTCATGAATATAAAGACAGGCTGAAAGGAGAAAAGGAACTCGTTATTTTCCGCATTGTGCAGGAGCTTATTAATAATATATTGAAACATAGCAGTGCCAGTTTCATCCACCTTACACAAAATGTGCATGCTGATAAATTCTACCTGCGCATCCATCATGATGGCCGTGGTATTGTGCAATCAGATTTTGACAAGCTGAATAAAAGTAATGTGGGGCTGGGTCTCAAAAATATAAGCAGCCGCTTGCGCCTGGTACATGGCAATATCAATTTTGAAAAAGACATCTCGCAAACGTATTATAAGGTAACCATCGAGATGCCAAAAGATGAGCCTTATCAATAAGCCCTGCCAACTGACCAGAATATGCTAATTTTATCCATTATCTAATAACTATGGGACCCATTAAGGTAGCAATTGCTGATGATCATAAAATATTTCGCAAGGGGGTAATTCTTTCCCTTCGCCCTTATACCAATATTAAGTTTGTATTTGAAGCAGAAAACGGTGACGAGCTTCTCAATGGCCTACCTGCTGCTGAGCCTGATGTGGTACTAATGGATTTGAGGATGCCAGGAAAGGACGGTATAGAAGCTACCAAAACAATCAGCAAACAATTTCCTCAAATAAAAGTGCTGATACTGAGTATGTATGAAGATGAGCGGTTTGTATTTCACCTAATGGAGAATGGCGCCAATGGTTATTTGCTGAAAAATGCTGAGCCACAGGAAATTCGCCGGGCCATAATGGAAGTATATGAAAAAGGCTATTACCTCAACAACTTTGTGAACCGCATATTGCTGAAAAAATCTCATTCCCGCCAAAAAGTAGTGCCATCGCTTAACAGCGAAATTACCTTGAGCGATAAAGAAAAAGATGTGCTACGGTTTATTTGCATGGAGTTTACTGCCCAGGAAATAGCTCAAAAAATGGAAATCAGTCCCCGAACGGTGGAGGCAATTAAAGACAGACTAATGGAACGTTTCGGAAGTAAGAATACAGCGGGGCTAGTGTTCTTTGCAGTAAAGAATAATTTGATAGAGTAAGGAAAGCTGCGGGCAGCGACATATTCTCTTGAAATTTTATTAATGCCATTTAAATTCTCTCTACTACTCTAGAGATTCAGCATCAACAAACGGATATCTTCTTTAGAAAAAAAACTGCTAACCCGTTCGGGCAAGCAGATTTTTTTAAAACTCCGGTGCTAATAAAATACTATCAGTTTATCTTTCGCAGTAATAAGGCCGTTGAAGCCGGAAGATTTAAAGCGATACCTTCAGTTTTTTCACCTTCCATATTCACATCAGCCACTTGTATCTGAAGACTGGTTACTTTTCCTTCTTTCTTTTTAAAAGTGGCGGTACCTCCATAGGCTACAATTTCAAATACATCCACCGTAGATGTTGGTTTAAACTCTGTGCTGCCCATTGCCGAGCCTGCCATTAAAAGACCATTTTCCACAGTTAACGTTATTTCAGTTACCGGACTTCCATCAGGAAATTTAAACTTGCCAGTGTATTGCTGCAATGAATCTGTTTGTGCGTTAACGGAAAGAAATCCAAGAACAATAAATAAGGAAAGAAATATTTTTTTCATGTGTATAGTTTTAAAATTTGCAGATGAAAATTACAGTAAAAAAATTACAGCCGGTATTAATTGTTACAATTTTTCATAAATAATTGCTGCACCCTGCCCCACTCCTACACACATTGTTGCCAATCCATATTTTGCACTGCGCCTTTTCATTTCATGCAGGAGGGTAGCAGAAATGCGGACACCACTGCATCCCAATGGATGACCGATGGCAATGGCACCCCCGTTTACATTCACTTTATTGCTATCCAAACCAAGTTCTTTAATGCAGGCAATGGATTGTGATGCAAATGCTTCATTCAGTTCTATCAAATCAATATCAGTAATTTTTAATCCAGCCCTTTCCAATGCTTTTTGCGTAGCAGGTACTGGGCCAATGCCCATAATGGATGGATCAACACCGGCCACTGCCATTGAAACAATTTTTGCGATTGGTACTAAGTCGTATTTTTTTACAGCTTCTTCATTTGCCAATAACATGGCGGCTGCGCCATCATTAATGCCGGAAGAGTTTCCTGCCGTTACGGTGCCATCTTTTATAAAAGCCGGTTTTAAGCCAGCTAATTTTTCCATCGATGTTTCTCTTGGATATTCATCATTTACAAACCAACTTATAAGCCCCTTCTCGTTGAATTCAATCGCCGTAATTTCATCTGCCCATTTATCAACAGCTTTCGCAGCAAAGTATTTTTGTTGAGAGGCCAAAGCAAATTCATCTTGCTCCTGCCGGGAAATATTCCATTGCTTAGCTACATTCTCCGCCGTTTCGCCCATGCTGTATGGGTGATACATTGCTGCTAATTGCTTATTGGTAAACCGCCAGCCGAGTGTTGTATCATACACTTCTGCAGTTCGTTGAAAACCTGTGGTAGCTTTTGCCATTACAAAAGGAGCCCTTGTCATACTTTCTACACCTCCGGCAATTATTAATGCTGCATCGCCACACATTACCTGCCGTGCCGCATCCATAATGGCTTGCAGTCCGGAGGCACAAAGCCTGTTTACTGTATTGCCAGCGACCGTTATCGGTAATCCTGCCAGCAGTGCAGCCATTCTTGCCACATTCCGGTTGTCTTCACCGGCCTGGTTAGCAGCACCCGCAATTACTTCTTCAATGGCATTTACATCAATAGAATTATTTCTTTGCAACAATGCTTTAATAGCATTTGCCAGCAAATCATCCGGACGGGTGTTGGCCAACGCACCGCCATATTTGCCAATGGGAGTTCTTACCGCATCAATTATGTAAACTGGGTTCATAAATTAATAATAAGGCTGCAAGATAACCGATTCAGCTATTCTCTACCGGTCGGGCAGCGGTTTGTTATCTTTGCGCCATGGCAAAAACAGCAGTTAAGAATATCCGGCATCTAAGCCTTGCTGATATTGAGCAATATTTAGAGGAAATTGGTGAAAAAAAATTCAGGGCTAAACAGGTGTATGAATGGCTATGGCTAAAACCGGTACAGAGCTTTGATGGCATGACCAATATTTCGAAAGACCTGCGCCAAAAATTAGCGACTGACTTTATATTGCCTGGGTTAACCGTTGATACGATACAAAATTCTGAAGATGGCACCATTAAATCCCGCTTTAAAACACATGACGGGCATTTAATAGAAGGGGTGATGATACCTACCAAAACAAGATTTACCGCTTGTGTGTCTTCGCAAATCGGCTGTTCGCTCAGTTGCAAGTTTTGTGCAACCGGCTATATGGAGAGAAAAAGAAATCTAGACTTTGATGAAATTTATGATCAGGTAGCCATCATCAACCAACAGTGTGAAAAGGCAAATGATAAAAAGCTGAGCAATATTGTTTTTATGGGGATGGGTGAGCCGTTATTGAATTATAAAAATGTATTGAAAGCCATTGAAAAAATAGTGTCGCCACACGGCATGGCGATGAGCCCCAAACGAATTACTGTTTCCACGGCTGGTGTGGCAAAAGGAATACGGCAATTAGGAGATGATAAAGTAAAATTCAAACTGGCTTTATCATTACATGCAGCTAATGATTTGAAACGGCATGAGATAATGCCAATCAACGACACAAACAACATTCAGTCGTTAGTTGATGCATTGAATTATTTTTATAAGCAAACAGAAAATGAAATCACTTTTGAATATATCCTTTTCAAAAACTTTAATGACTCGCTGAAAGATGCGGATGAGTTAATAAAACTTTACCGTCAGGTGCCAGCCGACCTTATTAATATTATAGAGTACAATCCTATTGCATTAGCCAAGTTTGAAAAACCTGAAGCAGAAAAAGTAGATGCTTTTATCGAGTATCTTGGTAAAAACAAAGTAAATGCCCGCCTTCGCAGAAGCCGTGGAAAAGATATAGATGCTGCCTGCGGACAATTGGCTAATAAAAATTAATGCTTCGGTGGATAAACAAGATTGAGAAAAAGCAGGGGGAAAGATATAGATGCGGCTTGTGGTCAATTAGCTAATAAAAATTAATTTTTTACCTCGTTTAACTATTCCGAAGCCTGTTCAACGCTTCAATCTTATTTTGTACATGCAGCTTTTGATAAATATGCTTTATATGTTGCTTTACCGTATCGTGGGTGATGAAAAGCCTTTCACCAATTTCTTTGTAGATAAGCCCTTGTGCTAAATGCTGAAGCACTTCATGTTCCCTGTCACTGAGGAGTTCAGATACCTTTTTTTCTTTTTGCTGCTGAAAGCTAGCAGTTACCCGCCGGGCAATGTAGGGACTCATTGGCGAACCGCCATTTTTAAGTCCCTCTAATGCTGCTAGTATCTCATCTCCGGAACTGTCTTTCAAAAGATAACCAAGTGCTCCATTTTTTAAGGCTGAAAAAATAAATTCATCATCGTCATACATGCTACAGATGATACATTGTACTTCCTTATTAGAATGAGTGATATGCGATACTAGCGAAGCACCATTCATACCTGGCAGCTTAATATCAACAATAATAATCCCTGACAGCTGATTGACAAAAGGTAATGCAGCCTCTGCAGATGAGAATACCCCACCGGTTTGAAAGCCTTCGCTGCCGGAAATTAATGTTACCAGAGCTTGCTGATACTCTTCGCTATCTTCTATTATGTGAATTATTGTCTTGATACGTGTAAATTAAGGTAGTAAATCATAACAAGCAAGTCAATTTGAAACTAATTAAAAAATACATAGGCTACTAATGACTGTTAGCCTCTTTCTACGAAAGATTTCCTAACTTATTAAACCTTGCAATTTATACAAGGTCTGTAATAGGTAAGCTTATTTATAATAAGCCCGGTCTGCCGTTTAGCCTTAGAGTAAGTTTAACAATTTGGCCGAAAGTTTTGAGAATGCACCATCGTCAAAAAACAAAAATAAAAAACATGAAAAAAATAATCCTATCAGCAGTTGTAATGTCATTGGTTTTCACTGTTCAAGCTCAGGATAATCCTGAAAGAAAAAGTGGAAGACCACCAATGTCGGAAAGAAAAAAGCACCATCATGGAATGGATATGAAGAGTCTTAACCTGACTGAAGATCAGAAAGCAAAATTCAAAACGCAAAATGAAAGCTTCCACAAGCAAATGGAAGAGTTGAAGAAGAATGATAACATTACTGTGAAAGAATGGAAAAGTAAAGCTGAAACTTTGCGCAAGCAACATAAAAGCAATACACAAAGCATACTTACGAACGACCAAAAAGCCCAGGTAGAAAAAATGAAAACAGAAGGTAAAGCAAAGCATGAGGGAATGGCAAAACAACGGGGAGATAGAATGAAAACAACGCTGGGACTAACTGATGAGCAATCAGCTAAAATGCAATCTAACCGTAAAGAAATGGGTGAAAAGATGAAGTCAATTCGTGAAAATGGATCGTTAACTGATGAGCAAAAGAAGGTACAAATGAAAGAACTGATGAATAAGCAGAAAGAAAGCATGAAATCAATTCTTACAGAGGAGCAACTCAAAAAATTAAATGAAACAAAACATAAAAGACCCGAAGGAGAAAGAAGAAAACCTGAAATGAAACACACTATTTAATCCCAATCCGTTCGTTAAGAGAACTGAAGCCCTGTCTATGACGGGGCTTTCCTTTTACCCAAATGAGTTGTGATTGCTTATCTTTGCCCTTCACTACTGTTGTAAAACAGCAAACTACTACACATGCAAAAAAAAGCAAGTCATTTCGACAAGTTCAAGCCAAAGAAAAGTAACGCTGCCATCAAAGAGCAATTCAAGCAGGAAAAGAGAAAATACAAGAAAGAAAAAGAAGAATTTTTCGATAAAAAGAAAGCGGAAATAAGGGCTCAGCAATCAACCATCAGGAGTCGTGGTGGAGTTGTTGTTTCAGCACCAACGCCTATAATACATGTAAGAAAAGAAACAACAGCACAGATGCCGTTGAACAAATTCATTGCCCATTCTGGCATCTGCGGTCGTCGTGAAGCAGCAGAATTGGTGAAAAAAGGGTTGGTAAAAGTAAATGGCGTTGTGGTTACAGAACCCGGCCATAAAGTAGCATCAACTGATGATGTGAATGTAAATGGTAAAAAATCATTCCTTGCTAAAAACCTGGTTTACATTTTATTGAACAAACCCAAAGATTATATTACTACTACTGATGATCCGCAGAACAGAAAAACTGTTTTAGACATCATTGGCAAGGCTACTACAGAAAGAGTGTATCCCGTAGGAAGGTTAGATAGAAATACTTCCGGTGTTTTATTACTGACAAATGATGGAGAACTGGCACAAAAACTAACCCACCCTAGCAACGAGATAAAAAAAGTTTATCATGTTACGCTAAATAAGGAGCTGGTAAAAAAAGATTTTGAAAAAATACTTAGCGGTGTAACGCTGGAAGATGGCTTGGCCAGTGTGGATGTATTAGCTTATGCAGATATGAAAGATAAAACACAGGTGGGTGTAGAAATTCATAGTGGCCGCAATCGAATTGTTCGCCGCATATTTGAAGCCTTGGGCTATGATGTAAAAGGGCTTGATCGGGTGATATTTGCCGGACTGACGAAGAAAAATATTGAGAGAGGGAAGTTTCGTTTTCTGAGTGAGAAAGAGGTGAGGGATTTGAAGCATTTTGGAAAAGGGAGATAGGATCACGGATGACGCTGATTTAAATGATTAAAACGGATTAATACATTATTTGCCTTCGGCAAAAGAATAAATACATTTAGCCACAACTTGTCCCGTCTTTTGCGGGAGATTAACACAAATTGACACAGATAAATACAATGAAAGTTTCGGAGTTAGTAATTTTTGAGAACGATGATTTTATTGCGTTGAATAAACCGACGGGTTTGTTATCCATTCCTGACCGTGAAGGAAAAGAAGTTTCATTGAAAAATTTATTGCAAGAAAAATACGGAATAATATTTACAGTTCATCGGCTGGATAGAGATACCAGTGGATTGATTGTGTTTGCTAAGAATGAAGCTACACATAGACATTTATCAATTCAGTTTGAAGGAAGATTGACGAAAAAAATATATGCCGGGTTAGTGCTTGGTTCTCCAGCTGAAAAGAAAGGAAGTATTAATTTACCATTGGCAGAAAATATGGTGCAGCGGGGTGTAATGATTGTAAACCGCAGAGGGAAAGAATCATTAACGGATTATGAAGTAGTGGAAGATTTTGGCATTTATTCTTGGATGCAATTTCAAATACATACCGGACGTACACACCAGATACGAGTACACATGAAAGAACTCGGCCACCCTATTGTGTGTGATGCAATCTATGGTGATGGAAACCCTTTATTGCTTTCTTCACTCAAGAAGAAAAAGTTTAAGTTGGCAAAAGATATATTAGAAGAACGGCCATTGATGGCAAGATTAGCCTTACATGCTCATCAATTAACTTTCCTTACTCTGCAAGGAGAAAAAAAAGAATTGACGGCCGAGTTACCAAAAGACATGAGAGCAACCTTACAGCAACTGACTAAATGGAGAAAGAAATAATTTTTCTCTAATCAACATTTATCCAATGCTTGTTTGATATCATTCAAAATATCTTCAGGATGTTCTAATCCTACAGAAATA
>JANORJ010000664.1:0-3860 GCA_031415255.1 Chitinophagaceae bacterium
TTTATGGTTCTGGGATATTTTGTTTCACTATGCGTGTATCGGTATGATCATGTTCACCTTTCGCCGGTTATCTCCCAAAGCATTGATTATAGCAGCGGTTATTTCTCTGCTGCTAATGACAGCAAGAGAAAATGTGGATGCTTACCGCAGCAGGAAAGTAATTGCTAAAGGAGAGATGATAGCAAAGATGGATACTACGGTGACTAAACTGACGGAGGATCAAAAAGCCGACTTCGGTGCCATGACGGAGTTTAAAGAAAAAGCAAGCCCGGAAGGAAAGAAAAAAAAGATGGAAAAAAGCCTGAACAGTGTACGGGGAAGCTATGGTGGATTTTATGAGTACCAAAGTGAAAGAAGTGTTCATGGTGTTATCAATTATCTCTACTATGGTGCATGGGATATTTTAATATTTATGTTTCTCGGAATGGCTTTATATAAAAACGGAGTGCTGATTGGAAAAGCATCAGCCAAAGTGTATTGGGTAATGTTTATTGGCGGACTTGGAATCGGATTAGTGCTCTCTTACTTCCGGCTGCAGCCGGTGATCGATTATAAGTTTAATTACTTTGAGTACACAAAAAATACTTCATTTGAATTTTATGAAATATCCCGCACATTCAGGGCCATCGGCATTTTTGGTTTGATCATGCTGTTATTTAAATCGGGCTGGTTTAAATGGTTCTTTGCATTGATGAGGCCCGTTGGGCAAATGGCATTTACCAATTACCTGATGCAATCTTTATTAGTTGGATTATTTTTTTATGGTATAGGCTTCGGTTATTTTGGAAAACTGCAACGACATGAAATATATTATGTAGTAGCAGCCACCTGGGCATTGCAAATTATCTGGAGTCATATATGGCTTAGGTTTTTCCGCTTTGGCCCGTTGGAATGGGCTTGGCGTAGTTTGACGTATTGGAAAAGGCAGCCATTCAAAAAAAATTGAACTGCTGATACTATGGAATAGTTTAAATTAGGTTAACCCAACATCATTAAAAAACGAAAACTTAAAAACTGTTGTATGAAGAAATTATTGGTACTTCTTGTTCTTTTGCCACTTTTTTACCAAGTGTCGGCTCAAAAAAACTGGAGCCCCGAACAATGCCTGAAGATAAAAAACATAACAGCCGTTGTTCCATCACCGGATGCAAGTAAAGTATTGTACACCGTTCGGGAAGCAATAATGACAGATGACCGCAGTGAATATATAAATCAGGTATGGCTGTGCAATGCCGACGGAACTAATTCAATTCAACTGACGAAAGGCGACAAAAATTCTTCCAACCCTAAATGGAGCCCCAATGGTAAATGGATAGCTTTCACCTCTTCAAGAGATAGTAAAACCAATTTGTATATGCTGCCAGTAGGTGGAGGAGAATCAGAAAAACTGACCGATGTAAAAACCAGCGTTGGTAATTATGAGTGGAGCCATGATGGGACTATGATTGCTTTTACCATGATAGATGCAGCAGATAGTAAAGAAGAAAAAAATAAAAAAGCAAAAGACGATGCTTATTATATGGATGAAGAAGTAAAACAAAACCGGTTGTATGTATTATGGCTGAATGAAAAAGATACAGCCGGGAAATATATGCAGAAAAAAATCATCAACGAAAATTATAACGTAAATGCGTTTGACTGGAGTGCTGATGGCAAAAATATTGCGTACAGTCATGGAAAATCTCCCGAAGTAAATGATAATATCTACAGCGATATTTCGCTGGTTGATATTGAAAATAGAAACATAAAGTCAATAGCGAAAACCGGTGCCGGAGAAACCAACCCGCAGTTTAGTCCCGATGGAAAATTGATTGCTTACTACTGTACGGCTGATCCTGTTGACTGGTCGGGTCCCCGTCATGCAAAAATTTATTCTTTACTGGATGGTAAAAGCTTGCGTTTAAAAGCAACTCCTGATGAAAACGGTGGCATCATTGGCTGGACACCTGATGGAAAAAACATTTTGTGGGCGGAAGCAAATAAAACATTGAACAGCGTTTACCAGCTTAGTGTTGATGGAAAATCAATTGCTGAATGGAGCAAGGGTTCAAAAGATTTTATCGGCGCTGTTACAATCAATACAACGGGAACGCATATTGCATTTACTTTACAAAACCCATCACAATTACCCGAAGCATATATCAGTTCTCTCACTAATTTTTCACCGGTAAAAATTACCAATATTAATGCTGCACATGCCGGTAAAGCATTGCCAAAAACGGAAGTAGTAAAATGGAAAGGGGCAGATGGAAAAGAAATTGAAGGATTGCTTACTTACCCAATCAATTACACGGCCGGACAAAAAGTGCCTTTCATTTTAAATGTACATGGCGGACCGGCTGGTGTGTTTGCACAAACATGTGTGGCGGGTAACCAGGGCACTTATCCTATTGCAGCATTTTCAGAAGCAGGCTATGCAGTATTACGTCCTAATCCAAGGGGTTCTACTGGCTATGGCACTGAATTCAGAATGGCTAACCGGGAAGATTGGGGTGGAAAAGATTATCAGGATATAATGGCAGGAGTAGACCATGTAATAAAAATGGGAGTTGCTGATGAAAGTAAAATGGGAGTGATGGGCTGGAGCTATGGCGGTTTTATGAGCAGCTGGATTGTGGGGCATACCAATCGTTTTAAAGTAGCATCAATCGGTGCGCCAGTAGTTGACCTAGCTCATCAAAATCTTACAGATGATATAGAAGGATTTCTCCCTTCTTATTTCAAAAGCAATCCATGGGATGATTGGAGTAAGTATGATGCACATTCACCATTACGCTTTATACAAAATGTAAAGACACCAGTAATGCTGCAACACGGCGAAGCAGATTTACGGGTTCCTTTTAGCAACTCGGTCATGTTTTATAATGCACTGCGCCGGAGAAATGTACCGGTACGTTTACTGGCTTTGCCAAGACAACCGCATGGTCCGCAGGAACCAAGAATGGTATTGAAAACCATGCAGACAAATCTGGAGTGGTTTGACAAATTTATTGGTGAGAAGAAAGGGTTTTAAAAAGAATAGAAAAAAATATGAAAACATTTTTAATTGTTGCTGTAGCAACCGGTTTTCTTTTTTCCTGTAAACAAAATAAACAAGCGGAAAAAGTTTCAGCAGTACAGTATGATTCTTCGTATCATCCTGCAGTATTCGCAGATGAGGCAAGGGTAGAAAAAATAAAAAAGGTGCTGCCGGTTATCGATAGTATTTATAAAAAGTATGCGGAAGAAAATCATTTTCCCGGAATTGCGTTTGGCATTGTGGTGGACGGCCATTTAATCTACAGGGGCAATTATGGATATACCGATCTCGAAAAGAAAACTCCTGTCACTTCTTCTTCCCTGTTTCGCATTGCTTCCATGAGTAAGAGCTTTACAGCAATGGCTATATTAAAATTGAGAGATGAAGGAAAATTGAATCTCGATGATCCTGCTTATATTTATATACCGGAATTCAAAAATATAAAGTATCCTACAGCAGATGCGCCACCGATTACTATTCGTCACCTGTTGACACATGGAGCTGGTTTTCCGGAAGACAATCCCTGGGGCGATCGTCAATTGGCTGATAATGATAAAGAGCTGATGGAATTTATTGGCAAGCAAATTTCTTTTTCCAATCCTCCGGGCATTGCATTTGAATACAGCAATCTTGGTTTTGCCTTACTGGGAAAAATTATCACCACTATTTCAGGTAAACGATACCAGGATTATATCAAAGAAAATATTTGGCAACCATTAGGAATGAAAAACGCTGAATGGGAATATGCAAACGTAGCTCCCGAAAAACTGGCACATGGTTATCGCTGGTTGAATAATCAATGGAACGAAGAAAAATTATTGCATGATACACCCGATGGTAG
>JANORJ010000665.1:0-3979 GCA_031415255.1 Chitinophagaceae bacterium
AGCACACATCGTACTTGTCAACCCTTCCGGATCAAAAGCGTAAGGCTTTCCATTAAAGCTTTCGCCTTTATACATATGTGCAACACCAAGAATTTTTTTGTCAACATCATTTCCAAACCAACCTGTCATGCTATAAGGATCAGTCTGATTGCCCAATAAAAAACAAAGAACCCAATACAGCAGCAGTAGCACCAAGCCCACAAAAAATGCGGCTCTTGCTTTCAGATAATAAATGATAACCGAAGCAAAGAAATAACAAATAGCGATTCTTGCCAATACACCTAAAATGCGGATACCCTGTGGGTTTCCCTTTGCATCAGTGTAAGCCCATTGTTTAAATACCAAACCTGCATCCGTCCATTTTACAAAAGGCCACCAGGTAAGGAAAAGGCCGATGCCAAAAATTAATAATGTTCTTTTTACTACTTTTTTCCAAAACATAGCATCGCCGCCGGTTTCTAATTTTGGCATAATAAATGCCATGGCAGTGCCAACCGCAAAAAGGAAAAAGGGAAATACCAGATCGGTCGGCGTCAAACCGTGCCATTTTGCATGGTCAAGTGGCGCATAAATATGACCCCAACTGCCGGGATTGTTTACCAGTATCATCAGGCAAACGGTGGCACCACGAAAAACATCGAGGGAATAGAAACGTTGGTTCAAGGCTGGCATTTAATTATTTAAATGTAAGGATTTTATGAAGTAAAAATGGGTTAAACAAAATAAGGTCAGATGACTAAAAGGGTCGGTAAGATTTTTTGCCAATACAGCAAATAAAATCAGCAAAAGAGCCAACGCAATGACAGGAGAAATTGTATAGTAACCTTACGTAAGTATTTATCAAGTTACGGGGGTAAATCATTCAAAATCTGCACATTTTATTCTCTTTCCACTCACATCTTGCCCTATATTTGTACACGAATTAAAGGTAACCAGTATATGGTTATACTGGCGCACCCTAATACATTGAAAACCAATTATATAAAAATTATTTATGTGATTGAGGTGGCGAAGCTATTCCAAAAATTTCATATTTGAGTCGAAAATGGTTAGCCGTTTATACACGGCCAAGATGGGAGAAAAAAGTAAACCAGCTTCTTACTGAAAAAGGATTCGAAAGCTATTGCCCGTTAAACAAAGTAAAACGTAAATGGAGCGACCGGGTAAAAGTGGTGGAAGAACCTTTGTTTAAATCCTATGTGTTTGTAAAAGTGGATGATGAAAACCGCAGCATGGTTCGCATGACCAATGGTGCCATTAATTTTGTGTATTGGGCTGGTAAGCCTGCGGTGATAAAAGAAAAAGAAATAACAGCCATCAGGCGATTTTTGGATGAGTATGAAAATGTGGAAGCCCGGCCTGTTGAATTAAAAGTGAACCAACGGGTACGCATTACCGATGGTACACTGATGGATAACGAAGGCAAAGTGTTGGGCATCCGTCACAAAACTGCCAAAGTTGCAATTGACAGCCTAGGGTATATTTTGGTGGCATATATTGACAGAAGTAAATTAACTTCGGCATTGCCTAAGTAAAACCAAATCTAATTTTGCAGCTTCGGCTGCTTTTATATTAAAGACCTATCAATGAAATTCATTCGGATTTTATTATTACTTGCATTTCCTTTCTATTTTATTTCCTGCAACACACAAAAAACACTCCCTTACTATCTTCAGGATGTTACCGATAGTTCAGGTAAGGGAGATGTGAAAATTCCTGAGTTGCGTATCCAAAAGAACGACCAGCTTTCCATACAAATATTTAGTCTTAGTACAAAGCCCGAATTGTCTGATGCTATATATAATCAGCCAACAGTTGGTGCCGGAGCCGGAGCTCAAAGTGAAAGTAGCAGAGGATATTTTGTTGATCTTAATGGAAACATAGAACACCACAGATTGGGAGTTATACATGCCGAAGGGCTTACGAAACGGGAACTGGCGGTGGAAATAAAAAAGCGACTTACTCAGCCGGTAGAATTACTAACAGATCCTACTGTTATTATCCGATTTTTAAATTTCACCATAACAGTCTTGGGACAAGTGGGCAATGAAGGACCTATAAAAATTCCAGGCGAGAGGGTAACGATACTGGAAGCCGTAGGTTTAGCCGGTGGGGTTACAGACTACGGCAAAAAAAATAATTTGAGGATAGTGCGGGAACAAGATGGCAAAAGAGAAATTGGATTTATAGACCTGTCATCTAAAGATATTTTTGAATCACCTTATTATCACCTGATGCAAAATGATGTGCTGATAGTAGAGCCTACCAAGCAAAAACTACAGGATGCAGATCAGGCCAGAATTGCCTCGAAAATATCATTTGCATTTACACTGGTTACCGTAGCCGCTACGCTGGCTAATATTTTCATCAAGAATTAATTTATCTATACACAGCAAATGGAAGAATCAGTTAATAGTAATAAATCAGAACTTTGGAACTTGAGTTTCCGGGATCTGTTTTACAAATATGTCCGTTTTCTACCCCTGTTTGTTTTGTCTGTAGCGTTTGCATTGCTGGGTGCTTATATGTATTTAAGATATACTGTGCCGATATATAGTGTGGGTGGAAGTATGGTAATAAAGAATGAACAGGGAAGTGGCGGTGGGATTGAAGTTCTGTTTGGTACTAATAAAGGACCGAATATTCAAAGTGAAATGGAAATACTGCGATCTCGTCCATTGATGCAAAGGGTGGTGGATAGTCTCAATCTACAGTTTAGTTATTATATAAAAGGCAAAATAAAAACTGTAAACATCTATAAGCAAGGGCCTTTCCTGGTAAATGCTGTACAAATAGCAGATTCAACAAGATCTTTTTCTTTGAAAATAAAATTTTTAAATGACAATGAATTCAGGATTAATGGTGATGAGAAAAAACTTAAATTCGGTGAACTTATTCGTGATGGAAATGGTGTCTATTCGCTGGTGAAAAACAGCGGGAGCCCTGCTAATAATGAGTTTAATGTAACCTGGCAGCCTACTAGTTCAGTAGCCGGACAATATGCCGGAGCAATACAGGTGACGCCGAGAAGCCCAGGTACAGGAATTCTTGGTATTGGCATGCGGACACCAAATCCGCAAATGGGAGCAGACATTATTAATATGCTCATGAAAGAATACAGTAGTTATAGTGTAGAGCAAAAAAAGCAATCGTCTGATCAAACTCTTGCTTTTATTGATGATAGGTTGGCTAACTATGGCGGTAAATTAGACAGTGTGCAGCGATTATTTCTGGATTATCAGGTAAAATTTAATCTTATTGACGCAAATACTCAGTCCGGTAATTATTTCGGCATAATAAGCGAAGCGGATAAAGCCATAAATGAACAAACGCTGAAAAAAAATGTAGCTGAAATGGTGGATGAATACCTGATTGATAAAAAAAATTCATTTAAGGAAGTTCCTGTTGTACCATCTTCTTTGGGACTCGAAGATGCTACTTTAAATGAGTTGATCGGTACATATAATAAAGCACAATTGGAGAGACAACTGCTGCTCGATGGTAATGTGCCGGTCAATAATCCAATAGTAAAAGAAGCTACCGGCCAGATTGAAAAACTAAGAGTTAGTATCAGGGAAAGTCTTAAAAATATTAAATCATCACTTGGTAATACAGTTGGCCGGTTCAAACAAAGAAGTGGTGTCAGTGAGACCCAATTGAGAGCTATGCCCGCAAAAGTTAAAGAGCTGGCAGAGATACAGGGAAAAGTTGAAACATTCCAGGCCTTGTATAAGCTTTTGCAGGAAAAAAAGGAAGAAACGGCAATTTTGAGAGCAGCAACAACTGCTAATTCTAATATTATTGACCGGGCTTATCCTTCCTCTGTTCCGGTAAAACCAAAGCCCCGTTCTATTCAATTGATGGCAATACTGCTCGGAATTGCACTGCCTGCTTTGTTTATTTTCGCCGGAGAGGTGCTTAATGATAAAGTAAGTACTCGTTTTGATATTGAAAAGATAACAACAGCACCTATACTAGG
>JANORJ010000666.1:0-3977 GCA_031415255.1 Chitinophagaceae bacterium
TTTGATGGAATATATGTTGTTGCGTTGGCCACATCTTCCAGATAAGCAGCCGTATTTGTTTTCCAGCCATTCAAATGGTGATGGGTGTGATTACCAGTATTATGACCTTCATCTACTATTTGCTTATAAATTTCCAGGTAATCAACTACATTTTTCCCAATGCAAAAAAAAGTAGCTTTCGCATTATACTTTTTCAACGCATCTAATACAAAAGGTGTAGCGATAGGATGAGGTCCATCATCAAATGTGAGGTAGATAATTTTTTCTTTTGTCGGAATATCCCATACACGATTAGGATAAATTTTTTTCAGCCACCAGGGTGTTTTTACAAAATATGGAACCCCCATTCCAATAACTCTTAATAGAAAGGGGCTTTTGTTCAGGTCCTTCGTTGTATGCACATCATTCATTGCAAAATTGAATTATTCAAAACTACTGAAATTTAAGGCTACCCCTTTAGGCAACGAGAGTTTATCTTTGTACCCTATGAATAAAAAAGTGAGAGTTCGTTTTGCACCAAGCCCAACCGGTGGTTTACACCTCGGTGGTGTGAGGACAGTTTTATATAATTATTTATTTGCCAAAAAATATGGTGGTGATTTTTTAGTAAGAATAGAAGACACCGACCAAAGCCGCTATGTAGCTGGAGCAGAAGAATACATTTTTGATACATTAAAATGGTGCGGACTAGAACCTGATGAAAGTGTGCAACACGGTGGGGCATACGGTCCTTACCGCCAAAGTGAGAGAAAAGCATCATACCGTCAATATGCTGAGCAATTAATAAAAGACGGCCATGCTTACTATGCATTTGACACTCCGGAAGAGTTGGAAAAAATGCGGCATGATTTTAAAACCGAACAAAATCCCTCTCCGCAATACGACCATACTATCCGTATGAAAATGCGAAACTCTCTAACGTTGTCTGCTGATGAAACTGAAAAATTATTAACCGAAGGAACAAGGCATGTTATCCGGATAAAAATTCCGTTGAATGAAAAGGTTTCTTTTACAGATATGATTAGAGGCGAAGTAAGCTTCGATACTTCTGTAGTGGATGATAAAGTTCTCTTGAAAGCAGATGGAATGCCCACTTATCATTTGGCAGTGGTGGTTGATGATTATTCAATGAAAATTAGTCATGCTTTTCGTGGCGAAGAATGGTTGCCCTCTGCACCAGTGCATATATTATTATGGAAATATTTATTCGGAATTGAGAACATGCCGCAATGGGCACACTTTCCACTAATACTCGGCCCTAGTGGAAAACTAAGTAAACGAGATGGTGCTAAATATGGTTTCCCAGTATTTGCCATGAACTGGGTAGACCCGAAAACGAATGAGCTGGTAGAGGGATTTAAAGAAAAAGGATTTTTACCGGAAGCCTTTATCAATCTGTTAGCATTGCTGGGTTGGAACGATGGCACCGAACAAGAAATTTTTACCAAAGAAGAGTTGATAGAAAAATTTTCGATGGAAAGGGTACATAGCGGCGGAGCAAAATTTGATTATGAAAAAGCTAAGTGGTTCAATCATGAATGGATAAAGAAGTCGGCAGTTAGCAGTTTGCAGTCAGCAGTTAAGATCCTTCTAGAGCAAAGTAACATTACTTTTTCAGATGAAATTTTATTGGATAAAGTAATTGGTTTAGTAAAAGAACGATGCACATTGCTTCCGGATTTTGTACAACAATCATCATTCTTTTTTAAAGCACCAGAAACATTGGATGTAGATGCGGTAAAGCCTAAGTGGAATCATGATAAGAAGAATTTCTTTATTGCTTATACCGAAAAATTACAATCTACTTCTGAATGGACTGCTGTTACATTAGAAAATAGTTTTAAAGAACTGGCTCTTGAAAAAAATATTAAACCAGGTGAACTGCAACTCCCTTTCCGCATTATGCTGGTGGGTGGAAAATTTGGCCCGCCAGTGTTTAACATAGCAGAATTATTAGGCAAAGCAGAAACGATTGACAGAATAAATAAAGCAATAAACCTGTTTGAATAACCGTTAAACGATTCATCATTTAACGGGTCTGAACAACCAATGAAAAAACTACTACCCTTTCTTTGTCTAGCTTTTCTTTTTGCCTGCAAGAAAGAAAGTTCAGCAGGTGGCGGCACCACCCCTCCTACTACAGACAGTTTTACAGTATCCGTTGCCAACGGCTATGGAGCAGGTAAATATAAAACTGGTGACACAGTTCACCTTTTCAGTGTAGCATATAGCACCAACCAATTATTTGATACTTGGAGCAGCACCGATGCTTCGTTGCTGAATGGAAAAAACGAATGGCACACCTGGTTCATTATGCCAGCCAGAAATGTAAGCTACACTGGCAGTATTAAAAACATCACACCTGTTACACTAATATTAGAACAAATAATGGGGAGAGACCGGGTGAAACCGGTTTATTATTTCTTTCCCACAGGGCATAAAGGATTTGTTTTGCTACTGCATGGCAGCGGCGGCACAGCGCAGCATTTTGTAAGTAGTTATGAATATCAGCAACTGATTAAAGATTTAGTAACCGACAACTTTGGAGTAATTGTTACCGAAGCAGAAGAAGCCACCACGGGCATTGATGCCAATGGAGATGGAAAATTAAGATGGGGAACTACGCCGTTTGATTCTGTTACTAACATTGACTATGCCAATATTAAAATCATTACCGATGTTTTTTATACCCGTGGTGTAACCAACAGAAGTAAACTTCGCTATTCTGTTGGCATGAGTAATGGTGGAAATTTTTCTTCTTACTTATCATCATTGTTTAGTTACAAAGCTGCTGTAAGTTATTGTGCTCCATCCGGCGCCCCAATTGCAGTAAGCTCTGTTACACCACTCCAGTTTTGTATGGCACGGTTTGATAATAATGAAAACGTAGGGGCCAGCGGCAATGCAAATGCACTAACCAATTCGCAAACATTAACTGGCCGGGGCATTTGCAGCAAATATAATATGCAGGAACATTCTCCACTTTATCCGGAACGGTTTGCCAGAAAAGGAGATATTACTATTCCCAAATCAACTTCATTGTTTAATGAACTGAAAAATAAAGGCTACTTAAACAGCAAAAATTATTTCATCGGTTTTGCTGATACACTCACTGCTGCCTACCAGGCAAATCCAACTGCCTTTCCGGAATTAAATAGTTTGACAGTACTTCAAAAACTTAGTGTTATTGAACAGATTGACCTTGCAGTTGCTGACCACCAGATGTACAGCGATTATAACAGAGCTACGCTAAAATTTTTGAATACGCAGTGTCTGTAACTCATTTGTATTTTCTTACCTACATTTACGGCAGCGAAAAAATTGCTACATGAACAGACCCGTAAGAGTTTTAGTTGCCAAAGTAGGACTTGATGGCCACGACCGTGGTGCCAAAGTAATTGCTACGGCCCTGCGGGATGCGGGCATGGAAGTAATTTACACCGGGCTACGGCAAACTGCTGATATGGTGGTGAATGCTGCTTTGCAGGAAGATGTGGATGCCATTGGTATCAGCATTCTTAGTGGAGCACACAATACCGTTTTTCCAAAAGTAATTGCACTAATGAAGGAAAAAGGAATGAACGATGTGCTGCTGACCGGTGGCGGCATCATTCCAGAAGACGATATGAAATCATTGAATGAGATGGGAGTTGGAAAATTATTTGCGCCGGGCACACCAACTTCTGAAATCAGTGAGTATATTACAGCATGGGTAAAAGAACATCGTAGTTTCTAAATACCGCAGAATTAGTAACGATTGCTTCCATAAACTTTATTATTATTAATTCATTCTTTCGTAAATTCATTTACGTATGGAAGCACATTCTTTATTAGCCAACTATCATGAGCAGCCCTGTGTGTGGGACGAAATGTTTGGTGCCGAAGGTGTTCGCCCCACCTATCAAAATTTTGTTTCGGCCATACAAAATTTATCTGCCGATGAAATGACGCATAAAGATGAACTGGCTAAAAAACTG
>JANORJ010000667.1:0-4145 GCA_031415255.1 Chitinophagaceae bacterium
TTAAAATAAAAAAAATGAAATCAAGCACCACCAAATTAATGACTGCTTTTTTGTAGTCGCCGCTATTATTTCTTTAAGCTTTATTACCAAGGCAAAAAAAGAAACACCTAAACCCAAATACACCGGCCATTGGATTGCCGTATCCGGAGAAGAATATATGGAAGTTGAAAGTGCTGAAATTGCTGATGATGCTTTTCAGAAAGATGCAAATGGTAAAATGCAGCATATAGACAAGAATAAAGTTGCAAGAAAATTAAATTTCAAACAGCTTAGTAAAATAGAAGGCAAAAATGTAGATAACCATTATTTTCTTATTGGGCAGGATGAGCCAACAGATGCTGTAAATATGGTGGCTCCAACACCAAAAAAAGTTTGGTTTAGTTGTGCTCTCGGTCGGGCAGGTTATTTTTGCAATGCTATCTTAGCCTGTCATGGAGCTGGTAATAGTCCATGGGTAGCCGCGGCCGGCAATTCATGCACGGGTAGTGGAGGTTTTTGCTTAGCCTGGAAGTCGGACTCACCAGCTGAGTCACCATATCTTTATTATGTGATTTGCAATTAAATAGACAGCCTTATAGGTAATGAAATTAAAAAATAGCATATAAACTTTCAATATTGAAGCAATACCGACAATTCCTGTCGGTATTGCTTTTCATAAATAACTACCTTTATCATTTAGCGAAAATAACTGTTATGAGGCTCTTGCTTTTTATGCTGTTACTGCTGTTCACCAATGCTATATATAGCCAGGTAACAGTGAATGAGCTTAAAAAACTAGGCACTAAAAAGAAAATAGCGCTGGACAGTAACGGCTGGAAAAAGAGAGGCATTTATACACTGAACATTAATCAATCATCCCAAACGGGTTCAGGCGCCGGCAGTGATAATTTTTTGCTGGGCATTAACAGCCTGCTGAATAAAGCCGTTCATCATAAAAAAGGGAAATACACTTTTGATGCATACCTCGATTTTGAAGTAGGATTAGTGTATACTTCGAGCTATAAGAAATTCAGAAAAACAATAGACCGCTTCGACCTTACGGTAGACCTGGAGCACAGCATCGGCAAAAACACCCATTTTACCTATGGCTTGCTTGGTAATGTAAATACACAACTGTTCAGCACTCATAATTTTTTAACTGATTACCACGAAAAGATTTCAAATTTTCTGTCGCCCGGCAGGGCACTGCTTTCATTGGGTGTTGATTATAAAAATGAAAAGCCTGAATCTTATTTTTCAATTTTTGCTACTCCTGCTACTATACGCTGGATCACCAAGCTGGACCGGGATTTTTATACCGCTAAAAAATTCGGTGTCGATTCTTTCCACAGGGTCTATACAGAAATAGGTGCTTTCATTTCCATGCATTACACCAAATACTTTTCTAAAAAAGCAACCTTAACCAGCCGGCTCGACCTCTTTAGTAATTACAAACGAAATCCCGAGAAGGTAGATGTAATTTTCACTAATTTATTTTCGCTTAACATCGGCAAAAATTTTTCCTGTACATTCATTCTCGATCTTTTATATGATGAAGATGTAACAAAAAGTTTAAGGGTGCAGCAGGTTTCGGGCCTGGGGTTGAAGTTGATTATATAAATTACTGCTGTTCAAAACCTGATATTACAGCTGCACAGAATTAACATGTGGCACAGAAATATAAAGATGTCAGCACAGTCTCCCCGTCGGGTTGGCTTCTTCCGCCTGGGGCCAGTTGTCTTCTTACGACTGCCGTTATTATTTGGGCCAAAAAAAACGATATGGCGTAAGTGGCAACAATTTTATTTGTGTCTTTGAAATTGTCCGCAAGGACTACTTCGAAGGCAAAAAAATAAAAGCCAAATCATTATTAGCTGGTGGCAATAGTGGTAATCCTTTGTCGGCACATTTTACCGACCAATTAGAAATGTACACTAAAGGACAATTTAAAGAAGTGCTATTTTATAAAGAGATGTGCTGAAAAAGGCAGAGAAAACATATCACCCGGGAGAATAAAACACTGATGTATTGATTTTACAGGAAAAATGGTGCAGCTAGAATTGAAACAATTAATGGCGAATCACCTGAACTTGCCCGAAATAGTATAGCTCACTCTATCATTAATCCGCAAAAAATGTTGCCCGTTCACTTTACGCAATCGCTTGGTTTGTTTTTTATCCAGTAACCGGCCCAGTGAGTCATATGCCTGCGGTTGGTAATAGAAAGTGTATACGTAATACTTTCTTTTTTGTAACAAAGGAAAAAGACTAAATTGTTTTACAGGTATTGATAAAAAAGAAAGTGATTGCTTTTTACCATCCACAAAGTAATCAAGTTTGTTAATCCAGGTGGACTTCACTGCTTGCATATTTGAAATTACCCGCTTAATACTTACTGAATCATACCCATACTTGTGTATTGTATCGCTCATGTTTTTATCCCCAACTTCAAAATCATATATATATCGCACTGTATCGGTCTTTAACTCGATTGATAAACTCGAAAAGTCCAGGCTGGTAAAACCTACTGCAAAAGATTTTTGATTGGTAGCCGCTCTATAAATTTGTTCTGTTTGGTGCAGCAGCTCTTTATGTTCCGCATAATATTTTTCTGGATATACTTTAGAGATAGTACATCCTGCCATAAAAGCTATTACCAATACCATTGCTACTAATCGTTTCATTGATTTACCTCCCAAAATTTAACCCAGGAAATACCATATATAATTTTTCGAAATACCCTTAAAGAAGTTTCTTTTTGTGTTTTATAACTACCATCCCAGTATTTCACTATAATATTTCCGTTAGTTGTTTTATATAATTCATTAATAACAATAAAATGGGTGGGAACTATCAGTTGTGCCATATTATGGTTTTTCTTTCTGAATACTGTATTGTTAATATACAGATATACTTCTCCTTCCGCCATACGATTTTTTATAAAAGCATATTTATCGCCTATCCATGGTCTAATAAAATCTGTACCCCGGGAATGTATTTTGTATTTACACATGCGCCGAAGCATACGGTTAAACTTTGCAAGGTTAGTAGCCGCCCACATGGTATTTTCATCGCCGCTATTATATTTTTTATTAAAAAAGTTTACATAGCCTTTAAAGTGGTCAGCAAGACTTAAAAACCAAATTTGATCTGCATGATTTATATCCAGATCCCCTTGATAGCGCATAGTACCTGCTGAAGCTTTAACGCTATCGGAAGGAACCAGCTCCACATTGCGATACATTGCTTTTCCATTTTTATATAATTCTACCATACATACGGCATACCGGTATGGCTCATTTTTAAGACAGGTGTAGGATACAACACCAAAAGCGCAAAAATAAGTGCCGCGGCCTGTACTAAATGTGTAAGGGTTTTCAATATTACTTTTCAGATTTGCTAAGAAACGTTGCGGGTTTACGTTGGGCCAATGTACACTGCTTGGCAAGGTCTTCAAAGACTGTAAATAAGCCAGTGCTTTTAATCGGTCAGGTTCATTGAAATATTTAGATGGCTTTTCTTTTTGTGCAAAGCAAATAATAGGTACAAATACCATCCATAACCAAATAAATACTATCCTCATTATCTCTCTGAATTTAAAACAAGATATTACATAAGATATGAATTAATAAAAACTTATTCCTTATTTTGTTGTTTATAATCACTTTATATGGATCAAACCACTCTGGGCATAGGCACCCGGTTACAACATACCCAATACGGCCCCGGCGTAATCGTAGGTATTAAGTATGCAAACTATCTTATTTCTTTTATCAATCATGGAGTAAAAGAAATTGATAAAACAGATGATAAGTTGGATGATATTATCCCGGAAAATGTAAGTGCAGAAGTAGAAACTACCAGTGAGGTGGAGAAATCATTATTGAAAATCTTAAAGATGTGGGGCGGCATTACCGAAAATGTACCGCTGGGTGATAAATGGATAAAGGGAATGATTTTGTTGCAACCCGCAGACAAAAGTTTAAAGCCCAAAGAAATTCCAATTGATGATTTTTTTCATAAAATAATTATGCTGCGGGATAGGTTAAGAGTACTGGAACAAAATATTAATAGTAATAAAACGCTGAGTGATGAAGAAAAAGTAAACATTCAACAATACATTACCCGTTGTTATGGCTCTCTTACCACTTTCAATGTTTTGTTCAA
>JANORJ010000668.1:0-7139 GCA_031415255.1 Chitinophagaceae bacterium
TGGCTAAAGTTGATTTTGAAAAAATAAAGTTAGAGATAGAAAAGGTAAAAGACATTGATTTGAAGAAGATGGATGCCGATATGAAAAAATTAAGCGAAGAAATGAAAGAGCTTGGACCAAAATTGGAAAAGGAAATGCAAAAAGCTAAAGTGGAAATTGAGAAAGCCAAAGTAGAAATAAAAGAGTACAAAGAATTTGTAAACGGGCTGGAAAACGATGGATTAATCAATAAAAAAGAAGGGTACACATTAAAACATAAAGGTGGCGAACTGTTTATTAACGACAAGAAAGCAACAGAAGAGATCTACAGTAAATACCGGACTTTCCTGGAAAAGCATAAAAAATTCAACATTGAAAAAAGCGATGATGATTTTAATATAGATATGGATTAAGAATTGTGTTAGCCAACATCAGCTATGTCCACAGGATTCCTGCGGAGATGAACAAAAAACCCCGTCCCGATTGCAATCGGGACGGGGTTTTTTTATAACGTAATAAATATTTCCCTGTTATAAACCTCCCACATTGAAAGGCGATGGCATTATCTCATAATCACTCAACTCAATCATTTCAATATTCAATTGAAAAGCTTCGTCGGTTTTTATCACCACTTTTTCTTTGGTAATTTTTTTGAAGCCGGCTTTTTCAAAAATAAATTTATAGATGCCGGGCTTTAGCTCATCAAAAGCATATTCGCCATCCTCTTCCGTCAGTACAATTTTTTCTTTTTTGGAAACCAGCATCGCTGTTACACTTACATCTTTCAAAGGTTTTTTTGTCTCCGAATGAAATACAGTACCGTTCAAATCATCTTTTTTACCGTCACCAGGGCCATCACCAGTATCAGCTTTAGCAACAATAAACCCTAAAAGGGAAATTGCCAGCATAAAAAATTTTTGCTTCATCGTTTTCGTTTTGAATGATTAAATAATAACCCTTCAGCACATACTCTGGTTCAGTGGTGATTTATAAAATTAAAGCTTTTTCACCGGACTCGCCAAACCGTCTATAAACTCCTTCCACACATTTCTTACGATATCCCCTGCTGGTAAAATACGATCCAGTAAAGCACTTACCTGCCCTATTTCCAGTTCGCCTTCGGCTAAATCTCCTTCAAACATTCCCTTTTTGGCCCTTGCCCTACCTAACAACGTATTTAATTCGTTTACCGTTGCTCCTTTTAACTCGGCTTCCTGCACTTTTTTAAAAAATTCATTTTTCATCAACCGCACCGGTGTCAGCTGTTTCATCGTTAGCTGTGTATCTCCTTCCTGAGAATCCACTACCACATTTTTAAAATTAATATGAGAAGAAGCTTCTTCACTTGCCACAAAGCGACTGCCCATCTGCACTCCTTCCGCACCCAGCACCATGGCCGCCAGCATCTGCCTTCCATTAGCTATTCCACCTGCAGCAATAACAGGAATCTTTATCGCATTTACTACAGCTGGTATCAACACCATAGTAGTTGTTTCTTCTCTTCCATTATGTCCGCCTGCTTCAAATCCTTCAGCTACTACTGCATCACATCCAGCGTCTTCCGATTTCTTTGCAAATTTTGAAGAACTAACTACATGAACAACAGTAATACCTTTTTCTTTTAAAATGCCAGTCCAAGTTTTTGGATTACCAGCCGAAGTGAAAACAATCTTTACCTCTTCTTCAATTATTATCTGAATATGTTTATCAATATCGGGGTACAGCAGGGGTACGTTTACACCAAAGGGACGTTTAGTAGCAGCTTTACATTTACGGATGTGTTCCCGTAAGACCTCCGGATACATAGAACCGCTGCCTATAATGCCTAATCCACCTGCGTTGCTTACCGCACTGGCAAGTTTCCAGCCGCTTGTCCATATCATTCCTGCTTGAATGATTGGGTAATCAATGTTGAAGAGTTTGGTAATTCTATTGGAGAATTGCTCTGTCATAATTTTTTGGTTAATAAATCGTAATTTTAAGCAAAGTAAAACTATGCCTGCAAAAATAGTTGACAAAATACTGAAGCTCCCCAAAAAAGACAAAGTGAATTTGTATTATGCTCTCCAGGACGACCTTGATTTTGATGACGACTACCTTGCTGAAAACGATTTAACTCCAAAGCAATGGGCTGAATTGAATAAAAGAATCAGTGATGTTGAATCTGGCAAAGTAAAATTAATTCCGTGGGAGAAAGTCAAAAAACAAATGGATGCAAAAATTAAATCTCTTCGAAGTGCTTCTCGAAGCAAGGGTAGAAAATGATTTCTGGGACGCTTTCCTTTATTACGATGCAATTTCTTTTACGCTAAGCCAGAATTTTAGAAATAAGTTTGAATTTGCTATTTATAAACTTTCAACAAGTCCGTATAATTATCTGAAACTCACAAAAAAACTGAGACGGATAAAACTTGGAAAATTTCCCTATATGATGGTATATAAAATCACCGGGAATACTGTCACCGTATTTGGTTTTTTTCACCAAGCATCCCGTCCTTCAAGATGGAGAAGGCTCTAACTAATCTTACCCCAAATCTATACTCGTATTATCACCGATATTCAGCGATCTGGTTTCGCCACGAAGATTTGTATCACTGCCGATAACAGAATCATCCAGCACAATATCAAAAAGATTAGAGAAAGAACCGATAATAGAATTTTTTACAATGGAGTAATCAATGGTTGTATTCTCGCCAATTGATACATTAGGCCCGATGATGGAATTTTTTATAGTACAATTAGCAGCAATACTTACCGGCTGCACAATTACTGTGTTTTCAAACTGTGCCGAATCGGGCTTAACAGCAAATTTTTTAAGCAACGTAGCATTAGACTCCAGCAAAGTTTCCTTGCGACCGCAATCAAACCAGTTTTCTACTTTAAATGATTTAAACTTGGCTCCCATCTGCAGCATACAATCAAGAGCATCTGTCAGGCTGTACTCGCCGTGGCTGCGAAGCCCCTGCCGGATATTATTTTCCAAGCATTGAAACAATTGCTCACTTTCTTTCAGTTTATAAACACCTACCAACGCCATATTCGATTTTGGTATCTGTGGTTTTTCCACCACATGAGTAATAAACCCCTCTTCATCAATTTCTGCCACACCAAAATCCCGGGGGTCATCCACCTTCCTCACACCGATCATTGAAAAAGGGCTGTCCACCACTTCTTGCACATCATATTCACAAATAGTATCACCAAGTACCACAAATACTTCATCACCATTTACAATACTTCTTGTTAACCGTACTGCATGCCCCACCCCCTGCCTGTCCACTTGATGTACATAGTGGGCTGTCAGTTCGGGGTATTTTGATTTTACATAATCCTGAATTTTATCGCCTAGGTAACCAACGATGAAAACAAATTCGTTGATACCCGCCGTTTTCAACTGGTCTATAATAATACTGAGAACAGTCTTTCCTGCAAGGGGAATGAGTGCTTTGGGTTGAGTGTAACTATGTGGACGCAACTTGGTGCCTGCGCCGGCTACTGGTATAATGGCCTTCATTGATAAACAACAATGGTTTGTCCGAAAAACTACTTCGGAGTTAACTAATCAAAAGCCAACGAAAGTAAGGCTTTTGAAATAAACAAAAATCCGGCTCCGAAAACCCATCACATTAGCTGCTAATACCGATACGGTATCTGTAATAGGCCAATTTTCGTTTCACTCAATTGGCCTAAACAGCTACTCTATCGGCATTATACCAAAACTCAATTGACCTATTTTTAAATTGCAAATGGTATAACTTACTTTTGCATCCATAATTATTTTCAAAAAACTACTATGCAAAGAGATACTCTTGTCTTCGACCTCATCAACAAAGAACTGGAACGCCAACGTAATGGCATTGAGTTAATAGCTTCCGAAAATTTTACTTCCCTGCAAGTAATGCAGGCTATGGGTACCTGTCCTACCAATAAATATGCAGAGGGCTATCCCGGCAAAAGATATTATGGAGGATGTGAAGTAGTAGATGAAATAGAAACGCTAGCTATTGAACGATTGAAAAAAATTTTCAATGCCAGCTGGGCCAATGTGCAACCACATAGCGGCGCACAAGCCAACGGTGCCGTTTTTTTGGCGGTAATGAAGCCGGGTGAAAAATTTTTAGGACTTGACCTTAGCATGGGTGGCCATCTTACACACGGCAGTCCAGCCAACTTTAGTGGCAAAACATACCAGGCATTACATTACGGAGTTACAAAAGACGGTATTGTTGATTATGACCAACTGGAAGCAACTGCCCGTGCAGAAAAACCAAAAATGATTATTTGCGGTGCCTCTGCTTACAGTCGTGATTGGGATTATAAACGCATCCGTGCAGTGGCCGACGAAATAGGCGCAGTTGTATTTGCCGACATTGCACACCCTGCCGGATTAATAGCCACCGGATTATTAAACGACCCTTTTGACCATTGTCATATTGTTACTTCCACCACACACAAAACTTTGCGGGGACCAAGAGGTGGCATCATTATGCTGCGGCATGATTTTGAAAACCCGTGGGGACTAAAAGACCCGAAAGGAAATTTGCGATTGATGAGTTCATTGTTGGACTTAGCAGTATTCCCCGGTACGCAAGGTGGCCCGCTGGAACATGTAATAGCAGCCAAAGCAATTTCATTTGGTGAAATATTGGATAATTCATTCAAAGCTTATGGCCAACAAGTAATTGCCAATGCACAAGCCATGGCCAAATCATTTGTAGCAAGAGGGTACAAACTCATTAGTGATGGAACAGACAATCACCTGATGCTGATTGACCTTCGCAATAAAAATCTGACCGGAAAAAAAGCACAGGAAACATTAGACAGAGCTCACATCACACTTAATAAAAATGCAGTGCCGTTTGATGATAAATCACCATTTGTTACCTCTGGCATAAGAGTGGGTGTACCTGCTGTTACAACAAGAGGAATGAAAGAAGCACACATGGAAACCATTGTAGCAATGATAGACAAAGTATTGCTACATGCTGATGATGAAGCAGTGATTGCAGCAGTAAAAGGTGAAGTGAAAGAATTTATGCAACAGTTTCCTTTGTATCCGGAATTGGGATAGTAATTAGTTTTTTACTTTATTCAGCAATGAAAAAATAATTTATAATGATACAACGCCAACAAACCCTTTGGTTATTACTCGCCACCTTAGCAGCCCTGTTTTGCTTTATGTTTCCCTTTGCCACCGGCAAAATATTAGATAAAGGTGTTGTGGTTGATAAAGAGATAAAAGCCGGCAGTGGTTTTCTGTTGCTGATAGTTACCGGTGCATCGCTTATACTTTCCAGTGCTATTATTTTTCTATACAAAGACCGTAAACTTCAAATTAAACTTTGCCTGCTTGGATTATTATTATCGGTAGTTATTGTCATTTTATACATTTTAGAAATGAATAAGCTTACAAAAGCTACCCCGGCTCTCTTTTGCATTCTGCCTTTTGCAATTATCGCTGGTTATTTTATGGCCTTCCGCAATATCAGAAAAGATGAAAAGCTGGTAAAATCATTAGACAAATTGAGATAATTATTTTGTAAACAGTATTAAAAAACCCGTCTCGTTTAAAACGAGACGGGTTTTTTTTGCATGAATACTGATTATTGTATCATAAAATTTTTATTCAAGACCTTCACACCATCATTACTCAACTGCAATACATATAAACCTGATTGAATTCCTACAGGTAATTTAAGTGTTTGGTTAATGGCACCACCTGAATGAGAAAAGCTTTGCTTAAAAACCTGAGCACCGCTGCTATTAAATACCCTCACTTGATAATTTCCTTTGTTAAGATCTGAACTATTAAAAGATACATAACCTCCTGTAACCGGATTAGGATACAGTGAAATATTTTTCACCTGCTTGTCAAGACTAACTCTTACTACTGAGCTATAACCATATTTGCTGTCAATATCAATACTTTTCAGCCGGTAAAAGCTTACACCCGGCAGCGGGTTTGCATCAAAGAAACCATATTTAGTTTCTACTGTTACGTTACGGGAAGCCACATCACCGATAGCAGTAAAAAGAGAACCGCTGGATGAACGTTCTACTTGGTAACGGCTAAGATTTTCTTCTGAAGAAACTGTCCATTCTATTTGAATACCGTTTTGTTTTTCAAAGGCTTTGATATTGCTGAGCCTTACTGGTAAAACTGAGTTTACGGTTACAATAACTCTTCCATTTCCTCCAACACCACCGCCAGTACCATTATTACCTGGTCCTGCTTTTCCGCCGCCGCCGCCGCCGGGGGAAGTTCCAGTTCCTCCAACACCATTATTAGCTGGTCCACCTGTTCCACCACCACCACCACCATTAGCTCCGGCAACACCTGCCCCTCCATTGCTTCCAGCACTATTTGCTCCTGCTGCTCCTGCAATTTTTGTTGTACCAGTGCTTCCGCCTGTAGTTCCTCCTGCTCCTCCTGTTCCGGTGGTAGTTGAAAAGCCGCCTTCAGCAATTACAATAGTTGTAAAACTTGAATTACCCCCATTTGTACCGGTATTGCCTCCACCAGTTCCAATTGTCACTGCATAACTACCTGCTGTAAGTGTGTTAGTAGTACTTGCATAAGCACCACTGCCGCCACCACCCTTTGCACCACTACCAGCTCCCCCTCCTGCACCGGCACCCCATGCTTCGATAGTTAAAATAGCAGAGTAACCTGACGGAACAGTGTAAGTACCACTCGTATTAAATGTTTGGTTTGAAGGCTGTGCATTAGCAGCACCAGCAATTAGAATAAATGAGCAGAGTAGAAACAGAAAATAGAAAGTCTTCCCTACTAAATAAGTAGATTTTTTTTTCATAAAAATTGGATTTGAGGTGTTCCTTAATATCTTTTTGAAAAAAATACTAAGGATAAACCATTAACGCTTATCAACCGCAAAAGTATATACACTTATAAAAAAAATAAGAGTTTATCACTAAAATTGCAAATAATCAGGTACTTGTTCGATAGCTTACAACGTAGAAGTCCGATTTTTTATGGGGATCAACTTTATAATAGCAGATAGTCCATTAAAATGCCAGGTGCTATTTTGCAGACTTAACAATATTTGCTAGGCCATAAGAAAAAGAGGTGTATTAATTATAGATATGCCGAAGTGTGTCCCTTCCTGCTTTTTTTTAAATCAGCAGGCTTACCGGCAAAG
>JANORJ010000669.1:0-12355 GCA_031415255.1 Chitinophagaceae bacterium
AAGTAGAAGAGAAAATAGTAATGGTACTAGGGCAAACAGAAGAGCCGAAAGCACCTGTTGTTAAAATGCAACTTCCTGCAATTGCTATTGAAAAAGAAATGGAAGCAATGGAAGAAGCGTTACAATCCGTTTCTGCCAGCGAAGAAAAAATGGATTACCTGATGCCAACATTGGTTGAAGAAATTCCGATAATGCAGGCTCCGGTAATTGACTTTACTGATATTAAAGAAGAAGAACCAGCCATCATCCACTTTGAACTGCAACCTACTCAGCATGAATCAGCAGTGCAAGCAGAAGAAAAAATACTTAGTAATTCTACGAAGGAAACAGCAGGTATATCTACTGTTGGTAAAATGTCAACTGTAGTGAAAAGCGATAGTATAAATTCGGTGCAGCAATCATCAATTAAAGAAACAGATGCTGAATTAATTCTCAGCATAAAAGATAGTACTAGTACAACAAGCCCGTTGCCTGCAGCGGCGGGTGGTTATCTGGCCAGACCGTCCAATATCTACGCAGAATCTAAAACAGAGGTCGTTACCTCAACTACTTCTGCCGAAAAACCGGTCCCTTCTGCACTTGCCAGCAACGAAGAGGAAGAACTCCTTGAGTTGCAAATGCAAATAATAGAACGGGATGACATTCCTGCGGCGGATATGCCGTTGGCCCATCAGGCTCAGACACCTTTGTTTCCCGAGGTTGAGGATTCTGCACTGCAGGACGAAACCGAAGAACAAAAACGTAGGGCTGCTGAACGTTTGCATAAGTTGAGAAACTTATCGTTCAACGTTAACGCTGCGGACCCGAATAATGAGTTTGAAACTGTGCCGGCATATATCCGCCGCAATATGGAATTGTATAACAACAATACCCAAGTAGAAAACTTCTATAGCAGCTACGAGGTCAAGACTGACCAAAATAATAAAATACAAATAAGTACCATCAACACATTTTTAGAAGGCAAAAAGCCTGACTAAACCCTGAGCTTGTCAAAGAGTTATTAACGCAGTTCGTTCCAATGAAACTTAGCAATATGCTAGTGTTTTTTAGTTGTTCCCTCCGGTTTCTACCGGAGGGTTTTTTTATCCCCGTCTGCGGTTGCAAACCCCGACGGCGGATTACCCTCCGTCGTCTCCAACTACACTAAACCTTTATTGAAAAAATTATCAAGGCGGAAATTCAGATTATTTTTTTCCAGAGCCTTTGTAACAAAATTAATGGGGACTAAAAAAGATGAAATACACCCTTAAATAAAAAATAATCACAACAACACTGTACTGGCATAATAATATCATATTCAAAGTGTAAACAAACCGGTAATCGGTAATTCTAAACACAAATCTCTTTAATTATGAAATTAGGAAATTGGATGGCAATAGCAGTAGTAGCTGTTTTCGCCACATCATGTGGAGAAAGTTCCACAAAGGAAGACAAATCTACCAGCAGTACTACTAACACGGATACCCAAATTCCGGAAACAGTTCCAGTGACAACAACTACTACAACAACAACGATAGTTGTTCCCGAACCTACAAAAACATCTTTTGAAACAAAGTATCCCAATGTTAGCAACGTTTACTGGAGCCAGTATGAACCTGTAAGCACCTTCGACTGGGAATGGGCTGGCTGGGAAAAAATGGACACAGCTGATTATGTGGTTACGTATAAAATGGATAATAATGACTATTGGTCATGGTATGATGACGATAACAATTGGATAGGTACCGTTACGACTTTGACTAATTTTTCAGGATTACCGGATGCAGTGAACAACACCATTCAATCCAATTTTCCGGATTATACTATAGTCTCAGTAGATAAGGAAAATGACAAAAATAGGACTGCCTACGAAATCGAACTTTCTAAAGGTGAAGATAAGATGAAGGCACTCATTGATGAAAATGGAAGTATACTTAAGAAAAAGGGAAAAGTAGACGGCGTAAAAACGAAAGAAAAGAACATATAAATTTTTATAAGCAGTCATTTCAATGTGCATAAAATAGACGGCGTCTTCGGACACCGTCTATTTTTGTTTTATAACTGATGAATAGAATTACCGGACGTACAAGAGTGCGACGCAATTGGGCTGATAGTAGTAATGCAGCTGGTTAAATAATAATTCATTTTAAAGCTTGCTTCCAGCTGCCATTAGCAATTCTCGCAATAAAACCCTACCTTTGCCATCTACTCCACGTAGCTGACACGGCAGGTTGTAACGCCGGTGGTACTTAGACAAACTTTCGCTGATTCAGAATCTACAACATCTTAGCCAGCTCCATCCGCAGACAAACTGCGAATTAAATTATAAAAACCTATCATGGCTTTTAAACAATTAAGCATTATTGAACCTATCCTCAAGGCCGTAGCCGAAGAAGGATACACTATTCCAACACCCATTCAGCAACAGGCTATTCCACTTGTGCTGCAACGTAAAGACCTGCTGGGCTGTGCCCAAACAGGCACCGGCAAAACAGCCGCTTTCGCCATTCCTATCCTGCAGATTCTGCATGAACAAAAACCATTGGCTCCCGGCATCAAAGTATTAATATTAACACCAACAAGAGAGTTGGCAATACAAATAGATGAAAGCTTTGCTGCCTATGGCAAACATACCGGCATCCGTCACACGGTTATTTTTGGTGGCGTATCACAACTGCACCAAACCAATGCATTGCGCAGAGGTGTGGATGTATTAGTAGCAACACCAGGTCGCTTATTAGATTTAATGACGCAGGGTTATATCCGCTTAGACAAACTGCAAATATTTGTATTGGACGAAGCAGACCGTATGCTCGACATGGGCTTTATCCATGATGTTAAAAAAGTAATAGCCAAGTTGCCTGCAAAAAGGCAAACACTTTTCTTTTCGGCTACCATGCCACCAGAAATTCAAAAACTGGCGAATGTATTATTAACTAATCCATCTAAGGTGGAAGTAACACCTCCCTCTTCTACAGTTGATAAGATAGAGCAAAGTCTTTATCATGTTGGCAAAATGGAGAAGCCTGAATTGCTGCTGCATTTATTACAGGATAAAGAAATAAAAACGGCATTGGTTTTTACCCGTACCAAACATGGTGCAGATAAAGTGGTAAAAATCTTGCAACGCTTCAATATAAGAGCTGCAGCTATTCATGGCAATAAATCGCAGAATGCAAGACAAGGTGCATTGAATGATTTTAAAAATGGTACGTTGCGGGTATTAGTTGCAACAGATATTGCTGCAAGAGGTATTGATATTGACGAACTGACCCATGTATTCAATTTTGATTTACCCAATGTCCCTGAAACCTATGTACACCGTATAGGTCGTACAGGCCGGGCCGGCAACACTGGTATTGCAATCTCTTTTGCCAGTATTGAGGAAAGAGAAGAGTTAAGAGATATTCAAAAATTGATTGCTAAGACAATACCAGTTATTCATGAGCATCCGTTTGTAAAAAGTGCTATGAATACTGCACCGCCACCGGTACAACGGCAATTTCAAAAATCATCTTTTCAACCAAAGCGAAATAATTTTCAATCGCAGGGACAGAGTGCTGGTAATGGCAATCATGCAAGAAGAGGTTATGGCCAGCAAAGAAGCGGTAGCCGCTAAAATGTTTTTATAAAAAAATAGTTGCCACGGATTGGATTGATGAGAACAGATTTTTTATTAAATATAAGTTGGCTGTTTACATGGGTCTGATCCGTTTTTTATATTTATGATGTTATTGTTTACTTAGCAGCTTTTGCCACCATTGTTTTTGAAACAGCAATACTTGTTGTTCGTGTGGTTTTATTTCCTGCTTCATCTGTAGCAATAACGGAAACGGTATAAACTCTTACGGTTCCATCTGGCAAGCGACTTGATTTTAGCCGAACTAAATGCTCATCAACTATTTCCCAATCTTTAATTCCATCCGTAGCATTGCTGCTAACAGTAATTGTTGTGTTCACCTTCTCTCCGTTGTCTGAGGTGTTATAATATATCCCCACCTTTTTCATTTTATTACTGGCTGGCCATAACGAAGCTCTTGATAAAGTAAGTGGAGATAAAAAAGGCGGCTCATTGTCTGTAACTGTAACTGTAAAAGAACATTTCTGCCCGGTGGAAGCAGTAACAATAATACTGTGCGAACCAAGACGAAAGAAAGATCCGGAAGGGGTAGAATAAGTAACTGTACCACATTCAGCTGACATCGTTGCCGAAGGAAAATTGACAAGGGCACCTTCCTTGCCGGCATCTGCTTTAATAACAATATTTGCAGGGCAGGTAAGTATGCAATTTTGTGCGGAACTTAGTACATAGGTACAAAGAAAAATAACCGTAAGAGAGATTGCTTTGAAGAGTCTCATGGTGGCTTTTTAAAAATTAGTAAACTGGTGGATAGTTATCAGGCAGGCAGGATATTCTGTAAAATACAAATAGGATACCAAACTTTAATAAACCGGATAAAATAATTATTTTACCCGGTTTAATATTTTAATAAGCGGTTTTTACAGTAAAAAGTAGAGGTGGGTAATTTTATTCCCCAATAGCTCGTTTTTTATTTTAAATCTCTTTTGTTATTTACCCGATAGCAAATAGCCCAGATAAGAGTTGTAAGAAGGAGGGTGAGTATGATATGCTCTGGGATGGCAGCCAACGATTTATTATAGGCATCTAAATCAAGCTTGCCAAAAAAAGCAGGCTTGGGTATCATCCGGTCAGAAATTTCCAGTGGCATATACTTTGCTAACCCGATTCCTTTCCATTCAAAAATTCCGATAATTATATTTTCCAGTATTATATAATAGAATAAGAAAACGCCTAACGCTAAAAACGCCTTTCGGATAAGAAAGCCTAGCATAAAAGCAATGGATAGCTGGGCAAATGTTTGTAATCCGAATAAACCAACATACTTGACCTGCCCCCAAGTATCCTTGATTAATCTTTCCTGGTTGGCAACTCCGGTGATGTAGGCTACTACTGCATAAAGGAAAGTGATGATTAAAGATATAATGAATACATCCATCAGCTTGCTGGTTACAAACTGTTTGCGGCTCCAGCCGTCAATAATATTCTGACGATGCGTTCTGAATGTGTACTCATTACAGATAAGCATAATTACTACAACAGCAGGAATGAAAACAAAACAAGAGGAAAAAAAAGCTACCGTATGCCATGCCTCAGGAAAGGTAAAAGGATTTCCCAATGCCATTTTTGCTATTTGGCTTGCTTGCGAAGGTTTGTTGGTGATTTCCTGGTAAGCCGTGAAAAAAATATAATTAATTCCCGGATAGGATAGGGCGGTAATAGCCATAATCCACCAAAAGGCATTATACTTTTTCATCTTCAGCCATTCTGTACGTATCAGCGTAGTCATATGTGTTGTATTATACTTCAACAAACTCAGCGGTACAGATGCCTGTCATCCTGAGCTTGTCGAAGGGTTAGTTATTTGTTAGCTCAAAGAACCTTGCTTCAAGGCGTTTTTTTCTTAATACTAATTGAGTTAATACCACACCATTATTATAGCAATGCTGGTTTATCTCCTCCATGTTTGCTTCTCCTTTCGGAAAAATAATTTGTACGGTGTTTGTTTTATCATCATGCACAACTTCTTTTCCCATGTTTTTTAAAATAGTTAATAAAGCGTTGATGTTGGCAGCACTTAATTCTACAATATCTTCATCCATCATTATTTCTGACACATCACCCGTTAAAATAAGATTGCCTGTTTTTAATATGGCAGCATGGGTACAAACTTTTTCTACTTCATCCAGCAGGTGGCTGGCCATAATGATAGTGTGACCTTTATCTTTTAATTCAACAATCAGTTGTCTTATTTCAGCAATACCTACGGGGTCTAGGCCATTTGTTGGTTCATCCAGTACCAGAACTGTGGGGCTGCCGAGTAAGGCTGCACCAATAGCCAGTCGTTGCTTCATACCCAGGCTGAATGATTTGAACGAACTCCGACGGCGGTTATAGAGATTTACTTTTTTTAGTACTTCATCTATTTCTGCTTTGTCTCCCCGTCCGCTGATGGCCTGTGTAATTTTTAAATTGTCGATAGCAGATAAATAACTATAGAAGTTGGGAGTTTCTAATAGGGAACCAATCTTTTTTCGTTGTTCCGGTGAGCCACCGGGTTGACCAAACCAAAGAAATTCGCCTTTATTAGCTTTCAGCACATCCATAACGATGCCGAGCAAAGTAGTTTTCCCGCTGCCATTGGGTCCAAGAATTCCAAACACACTACCCTGTGGCACATCAAAAGAAACGCCTTTTAGTGCCTGAATTGAACCATAACTTTTGGCAAGATCTTTAATAGAAAGAACGATACTCATAGACTGTATTTATTATGCAATGAAGATAGCGGTTTCTTAGTTTCATCCAAACGAACTAGGATGAGTTAGCAAAATTTAACGATGAATTACTCAGGAGAACGGAACTCCGGTTCCGTTCATTGGCCGGAACAGCGATCCAACCTCAGGAAAACAGAACTCCGATTCCGTTTATTGGTCGGAACAGAGTTCCAGCCTCCGAAAACGGAACTACAATTCCGTTCATGTTGGTTGAAACGGAGTTCCAACCTCCACTGAACACAATTCCACTTTCACTGTTATGATAAATTATCTTTACAAAATAACTATGGCAACAATACTTATTACAGGCGGAACCGGTTTAGTAGGCAAAGCTCTTGGACAAGCCTTGCTGGAAAAAGGTTACAACATTATTATTTTGTCACGGCAAGCCGATAAAAAATCTACTATTGCCAATCTTTCTTATGCCAACTGGAATGTGGAAGAACAAACAATTGATGACAATGCCATTGCCACCGCAGATTATATCATTCACCTGGCCGGTGCAGGAGTGGCAGATAAGCGATGGACTAAAAAAAGAAAACAGGAAATTGTTGAAAGCCGGGTAAATAGCTGTAAACTGATAGTGGATAGTTTGAAAAGAATTCCGAATAAAGTAAAGGCAGTAGTAAGTGCGTCAGCAATTGGTTGGTATGGTGCCGACCCTGTTATTCCCAACCCATTACCATTTGAAGAAACTAATCCGGCTGATAAAGCTTTTTTAGGTGATACTTGCAGCCTTTGGGAACAAAGTATAGAACCCGTCACACAATCAGGTAAACGTTTAGTAAAACTTCGGATAGGCATAGTATTGAGTAAAGATGGTGGCGCATTAAAAGAATTTCTGAAACCACTGAAGTTGGGTGTTGCTGCTATATTGGGAAACGGTAAACAAATGATTAGCTGGATTCATATTGATGACCTTGTTAAAATGTTTGTCGCTGCCATTGAAAATGAAATGATGAGTGGAGTATATAACGCTGTTGCCCCCAACCCGGTTTCTAATAAAGAATTAACGCTGACTTTGGCTAGAGACAGAAAGAAATTCTTTATTCCTTTTTATGTTCCTACTTTTATATTGAAGATGATGTTGGGTGAATTGAGTATTGAAGTATTGAAAAGTGCAACCGTTAGCAGTAGTAAAATTCAACAAGTAGGATTTCAATTTACATTTACAACTATCAAAGAGGCATTGACAAATATCTGATAGTTTATGCTGTGTAATCACTCCAATTAATTTCAGCATGGTTGGGATGCCACACACTGGTGAAATCACCCAGCACTGCTTTCCCATTCATAAAATCAAGACGGTGTAGTTTAAGATTTTGAATATCATCTTGTAGCACTTTACGATAGATAGGATACATCGTTCCACCATTTGTACCAGCGGGTTTCTCCGGATCGTATTGATATGCTGGGTCCACTAAAGTTCCTCTCGGATACATAATGCCCGGAATGCCTTTGCCTCGGAGGTCAAGATCCTCAGGGTGGTCAAGTCCGATAGTATGGCCATATTCATGCGCAGCTGTGGTAGAGCCTTTGTACAAATTTTCTAATTTGAAATAACCGGTATTGCAACCCAATCCATCAACAAAAGAAATATTGCCTTGCGCAAATTCTTCAACGCGGAAATAATTATTGCGAGGATCCAGATTCTGGTAAATATCTATATCGGTAACGGTTGGTTGAAACAAAGCAGTAATGCGGAAGCGAATGTCAACTGTCAAACCGTCAAGTTGCAAACTTCCGCGGGGTTCATTCCACATCGTTTCTATTTCATCCCGCATCATTTCGGTAAGTGCTGCATCAGCAGCATTACCATACGTAATGATGTGAGAGCAAATAACTATTTGTTGATTGTCAATTTCTGCAGTTCCCATAGCAGTTATTCTGAACTGACGGTTTTTAAGTCTGTCTTTTTAATCCAGCCATACACAAATTTGCCGGTAGTGGTGATAAATTCTGTGTAAACTGACTTCTGTGTTTCACCAATACTGAGTAGTTTATCCCCTTTTACAAAATATTGTTTTTGGGCAAAAGGATAAAGAACATTTTCATCCTGAAAAATTTCAGCCTTATTGGATGTAATAATAATAGTTGGCGATTGATGGTATTCTTTTTTAAGCCAAGCATTGTTTAATGCTGGTTGAGTTTTCAATTTTGTATAATCACCATCTGCATTTACGCCATTGCCAAATCCACAATTGAAAGAAGTGGACATGCTGTTGATGTTGATAGAAGCACCTGAAATTTTGAATTTCAGAATGCAGGGAGTTGTCGCATCTTCAAAAGTGTTGTCAAATGATGCTGTATCATTTACAATAGTTATAGTACCGTCAGTTTCTCCTACATGATAATCGGGCCACCCCATGGTAACATCCAGCCAGAAGCGGTATTTGTTGTCATTCATTTTTAACAGCACCAGGTTACCTGCGGGGTCTTTATTCTCTTCGCCTTTTGGCGGCGTACCCTGCGGCTTAAAAGAATAGCCGTAGGCACCAGATATATTTGATTGTGCAGTTACAACAAAAGTTGTTATCAGTAAAGAGGAAAGTAAGAATATTTTTTTCATACTTATCTTATTTAACAATCGGGTGCAATTATGAATGGTTGAATTAATTACTTATATAAACTTTGAAAGCATCAGACAGTCGTGCAAATTCTTTTTTCACTTGGTTCATACCAATTAATCCGCCAGACATGCCGGAAGAATCTTTGTGCAGCATCACTGAGTACAATGCTCCTTCATTTTTTACTACTACACTTTGCTTATGGTATTTTACAAAGGCTCCAAATAAAATGCGCATCACCCTGTTGCCTTTTGTGTAGATATTTGTTTCTCCTTCGGCAGATTTGAGTTTATAGCCTTCCGAGGTAAAGAATAGGTTTAATTTATTATCCAGTTCTTCTTTGGTGCAGCCGGTTATATTATAAATAACCCGGTCTTTGGCGAAATCAACTACGGTAGCTTGCATGGTAGAAAGGTTTTAGTGATTTGATTCGTTCGACCTGTATGGTCTAAAAATTAAATTTAGGCAAAAAGAAGCAATAAGTTTTAAGACTTCTGTTTAGCGTAATGACTTGCTTTGAATACTCAATGTAGTTTTCATGAAATTTAAACCACATAGTATATAGATCACAGTAGAAAACCACATAGATTATGTGAAACCTATGTTCCTATATGCCTATGTGGTTCAAAATGATATTCTGGTATGACTCCTAAAAGCTCCGGCCTTTCCTAATTTCTAACCGGCCTTCCACTCTTCAACACACTCTGTATTCTTTCCAACGTTTTCTTTTCACCACAAAGCGATAAGAAAGCTTCTCTTTCCAAGTCTAATAAATATTGTTCGGAAACTAATGTTTGCTCACTTAAATCGCCACCGCACATTACATAAGCTAATTTTTTAGCAACTAAAGCATCATGTTCGGTAGCATAGTTAGCCGTCCGCATGGCATGAACGCCGGAGTATAAAGCACCGAGTGCAGATTGGCCAAGTACTTTTATATCTTTTCGCTGAACAGGAGCCGTGTAGCCACTGTCATAAATTTCAATCACTGATTTTCTAGCTTCGGCAATTCTGCGGCCCTGGTTCATTACCACTTCATCCAATCCTTTTCTATATACACCCAATCCAAAACCTTCTTGTGCAGAAGTAGCAACTTTAGCAGTAGCGATAGCGAGGAAACGATTTTTAAGTGTGATGGTTTCTGGTTCGTCCTCATGCATTTCATCAGAAGCTCTTAAAACAAATTCTTTCGTTCCACCACCACCGGGAATTAAACCAACACCTAATTCTACCAAGCCGGTATATGTTTCAGCAGCCGGACAACATTTATCTGAATGTAAACTCAACTCACAGGCACCGCCTAATGCTAAACCATGCGGAGCAGTTACAACAGGTATGGATGAATACCTTGCCCGCATCATTGTATTTTGAAATAAGCGGATGGCCATGTCCAATTCATCGTATTCCTGGTCAATCGCCAGCATAAATATCATTCCCACATTCGCACCGGCAGAAAAATTAGGACCTTCATTGGCAATCACTAATCCTTTGTAGCTCTTTTCAGCTTTATCAATCGCTGTTTGCATACCGGCTAACACATCTCCACCAATGCTTCCCATTTTAGTAAACCATTGCAGGCCGAGCACATCATCACCCAACTCATACAAGCGGCAACTTCCGTTTTTCCAGATTTGTTTATCGGTGTAGTTGCTCATTACGATAAACGCCTCGCCACCGGGCAATGCTTTGTATGTTTTGCTCGCCGGGTCGTAGCAATATTTTTTACTGCCTTCTACTTTGTAGAAAGATTTATTTCCGGCAGCAAGCATTTCATCAACCCATGGCGCCACTTTATAACCGGCAGCTTTCATGGCTTCAGTAGTTTTAGCGACACCGAGTACATCCCAACTTTCAAAAGCACCTATCTCCCAGCCAAAGCCAGCCATCATACCATCATCTACCCGATACAGTTCGTCGCTGATTTCAGGAATGCGGTGAGAGATATATGAGAACAATCCATAATGAAAAAGGCGATAAAATTCACCGGCTTTATCTTGTCCTGCCACCAGCATTTTTAATCTTGTATATAAATCATCAACGGGCTTGGCAGCTTCCAGCGTTGCAAACTTTGGTTTTACCCTTGGCTTATATTCCATACTCTCTAAATCGAGGGTAAGTATTTCTTTCTCCCCTTTAGGGGATGGGGGCATTTTTTTGAAAAACCCTTGTCCTGTTTTATCGCCGAGCCAGTTGTTGGCTACCATTTTATCTAACCAGGCCGGAATATTAAATTGGTCTATCGCTTCATCATTCGGGCAATTATCAGCCACACCTTTTGCCACTTTTACCAACGTATCAATACCTACTACATCTGCGGTACGGAACGTAGCAGATTTTGGACGGCCAATAATCGGCCCGGTCAACGCATCTATTTCATCTATACTTAATTTTAATTTCTCTTTTACATTCATAATAGCCATCATACCAAACACACCAACACGGTTGGCAATGAAAGCTGGTGTGTCTTTGCATAACACGGTTGTTTTTCCCAGATACAAATCACCATAGTTCATCAGGAAGTCAACCACTTCAGGGTCGGTGTATGGTGTGGGAATAATTTCTAATAACCGCAAATATCTCGGTGGATTGAAAAAGTGGCTACCACAAAAATGTTTTTTAAAATCATCACTTCTGCCTTCGGCCATCATGTAGATAGGAATACCGGAAGTGTTGGAAGTAATCAGTGTTCCGGGCTTACGGTATTTTTCTACCTGTTCAAATACTTTTTGTTTGATGTCAAGGCGTTCTACCACTACTTCTATTATCCAGTCGCAACCAGCGATATCTTTCATGTTGTCATCAAAGTTGCCGGTTGTTATTTTTTTGATAACGTCTTTTGTATAAACAGGAGAGGGGTTGCTTTTGATTGCCGCCGTCAATGCATCATTAACAATCTTATTTCTTTCGGCTGGCTTGGTGCTTTCGGCGGCTTCTTTGGGAACGATGTCTAATAATAATACCTGTAAACCGATGCCCGCAAAATGACAGGCAATTCTGGAACCCATAACACCGCTGCCGAGAACGGCTACTTTTTTAATACTTCTTTTTGACATAAGACAAAATTAGTTAGTTATGCAACTATTTAAGATTCGAAGTTAAGAGTTTTTGGGAAAGATTTCTTTTCTTGGCTAATCGGGTAAGACCTGATTCATGTAATTAAATTAACTTTAGCTATGAAAAAGAAAAAAATATCTATTTCGTTTTTGTGTTTTTCCTTGCATTGGGTAGTAATGCCCAGGTTTCGAACAAATATGATGAGTTTGAGCATCTCGGTGGCCTAATTCACGATTACATGTACAAGCATGATACTGCTACAAACGATAGGAAATCGGAATTTATGATGCTTTATTTAATTGTGGACAGTGCAGGTAAAATTACACACTCAATATAATGAACGATAAAAATAATGAAGGACCAACATATGCAGCATTAAAGGACATTCGACCTGAGGCATT
>JANORJ010000670.1:0-1864 GCA_031415255.1 Chitinophagaceae bacterium
CCTACCAAATTAGGTAAAGAGGTAATGGTGTTTGTGGAAAGAATACAAAACCAGATTGAACAGTTTATCTGCATACCGTTTTCCGGGAAGTTTGGTGGCGCCACGGGCAACTTTAATGCGCATCATATTGCATTTCCAAAAGTGGACTGGATAAAAATGGGCAACGAATTTGTAACGCAGCTTGGATTAAACCGTCAACAGTTTACTACGCAAATTGAACATTACGATAATCTGGCTGCACATTTCGATTGTATCAAAAGAATCAATAACATATTGGCTGATTTTTGTAAAGATGTGTGGAGTTATGTGTCCATGGAATACTTTAAACAGAAAACAAAAAAAGGCGAAGTAGGTTCATCCGCTATGCCACATAAAGTAAACCCGATTGATTTTGAAAATGCAGAAGGCAATCTGGGTATGGCCAATGCCTTGTTTGAATACCTGTCTTCCAAATTACCGGTATCAAGATTGCAAAGAGATTTAACAGACTCCACCGTGCTAAGAAATATAGGAGTTCCATTTGCACATACCTTAATTGCTTTTCGCTCTATTGAAAAAGGATTGAGTAAATTAGTGTTGAATGATCAAAAACTATTTGATGACCTTGAAAATAATTGGGCGGTAGTGGCCGAAGCCATTCAAACCGTGTTGCGAAGAGAAAATTATCCTAATCCCTACGAGGCATTGAAAGACCTGACAAGAGGCAATCAGCAAATAGACAAAAAAGCCATTCATAGTTTTATAGATAAACTAACCGTGGCGGAAGCATTAAAAAAGGAATTGAAAAAAATAACGCCGCATAATTATACCGGCATTACCGCTTTCAAATAAATTAAATTTCCGTACACCAACGGCCTATGAAAACGAACAGGTTTATACTTTTACTGTTGCTTGTTTCAATTTTCAATAATCTGGCAGCACAAATAAATCTGAACACCGGTTTGGTGGCCTACTATCCTTTCAATGGTAATGCCAATGATGAAAGCGGAAATAACAATAACGCCACCACTGTAAAAGCAACTTTTATTCCGGACCGGTTTGGCAAACCCAATTCAGCCTGCGCCTTCAATGGAAAAAATAATTATATCCGCATACCGGATGATGCAAGCCTCCATTTCAAAAAAGGATTTTCTATTTCGGCATGGGTAATGGTAAAAGGATTTTACGAAGGCACTTGTCATGGCAACCGGATAATAATGAAAGGAAGTACCGATTATCTGAATGGCAATTACATGCTTACATTCGATGATAACCATTCTACCAACGGCGGCAACTGCTATACCAATGACCCGGATAAAAAACGGCAGTCATTTTATGCCCCAAATGCCGCACCCATCACCAATGATTACATTGTTACAGACAAATGGTATTCTCTTACTTATACTTATGATGGCAGCAATGCCTTGTTTTATGTTGATTGTAAACTACAGGGAAAAGGGACTATTAGTAATTATAATTTCTCTAATAATTACGACCTCTTCTTTGGCAAAATGGACAACTCCCAATATCCTTATTGGTTTAATGGCTTGCTGGATGAAGTAAGAATGTATAACAGGGCATTAAGCAAAGATGAGATACTGGCACTTTGTAGTAATAAACCAATTCAGGCTCCTGATATACCTTGCCCCAAAGCGACTATCGTGACTGCAAAATTTGATTTTAATATTTCTAACTGCACCACTACCGCTTTCAACTTACAAACCACCGTAACAAAAAATATAAAAACTATTCAATGGTTTTTTGGCGATGGCACCACATCCAATAAATTGTCTCCGGTTCATACCTATCAAAAAAAGGGAAACTATAAAGTAAAAACTATCGTTACCAATAAAGCAGGTTGTGCCGATACATTTACCCGGCAAAT
>JANORJ010000671.1:0-5673 GCA_031415255.1 Chitinophagaceae bacterium
ATTTGTGCGGCGGCCAGTCCATCTATTGGGGTGGAAAAGCTACCGCAGTGTTCCAGAAAGGAAAAGGATGCAGCATATTCCTTCAACATCAACAGGTCAATGGGATTGTCGTCTATAGCAATGTAGCGGATATTTTTTTGCATCAAAAGGGCTTGATTATCTCCTTCAAATATAAGTGTTTGTATTGGGCTTTTTTTCCGAAATTTGCCCCACTTAAGCAGTAAACATGATTGATATAAAAGTACCAACGGTCGGCGAATCTATTACAGAAGTAACCTTATTGAAGTGGACAAAAAAGGATGGCGAATATGTGGAAAGGGATGAAGTAATTGCTGAATTGGAAAGTGAAAAAGCAACTTTTGAAGTGAATGCGGAGAAAGCTGGAATTGTAAAATTGGGTAGCATAAAAGAAGGAGATACAATTAAAATTGGAGATTTGCTCGCAAGTATTGATGAAACTGCAGCAAAACCTGAGAAAAGTACAAGTTCGGGAGCTGGTAGTCAACAGACAGAGGCAGTTAAAAAGAAAGTGGAATTTGTAGACGAAAAACCTGCATCAGCCGCTCCTGTTACTGCTGTTGCTAACGATATAAAAGCAAGCCCCGTTGCATCAGCGATTATTGCAGATAAAAAGGTGGATGTAAAAACGGTTACTCCAACCGGAACAGCAGGTAAAATTTTGAAAGACGATGTATTGGCTGCATTAGCCAATCCCGGTAAAAAGGCATTTGCTGGTACTGAACTTTACTCCCGTAATGTTCGCACAGAAAAAATGAGTAACCTGCGGAAAACAATTTCCAGAAGATTGGTTGAGGCAAAGAATACAACAGCGATGCTTACCACTTTTAATGAAGTGGACATGAGCAGCATCATGGAAATAAGAACAAAATATAAAGACAAGTTTAAAGAAATACATGGTGTAGGGTTAGGCTTCATGAGTTTCTTTGCCAAGGCCTGTTCGGTAGCATTAGCAGAATGGCCTTCTGTAAATGCCTACATTGATGCTGACCAATTAGTATATCATGATTATGCCGACATTAGTATTGCAGTAAGCACACCAAGAGGATTGACGGTGCCGGTAATGCGCAATGTAGAAAGCATGAGCATGGCTGATGTAGAAAGAAAAGTGGTGGAACTGGCTGGTAGAGCAAGAGATAGTAAGCTTACGGCGGATGAACTAACGGGTGGAACATTTACTATTACCAACGGCGGCGTTTTTGGTTCTTTATTAAGTACGCCGATAATCAACATTCCACAAAGTGCTATTTTGGGAATGCATAAAATACAAGAAAGGCCGATGGCGATAAATGGTCAGGTAGTTATAAAACCAATGATGTACCTGGCATTAAGTTATGACCATAGAATTGTTGATGGCCGTGAGTCTGTTAGTTTTTTAGTGCGGGTAAAAGAATTATTAGAAAATCCTGAACAGTTGCTGATTGGTAAAGACCCGGTGAAGACGTTGTTGGGAATGTAAACATCTGTCCGCTAATAAAGTAGTTAGTCATAAAAGTATCTACAAGCGGCCTGATGTGTAACCGTAAAAGAGTTTACCAGCGGCCTGATGCGTTGCATAGCCGCTTTTTTATTTGTAAAAATGAGCCGCTACCATTCATATCTTAATTCTGCATCAACAATTCTTTCAACTTATAAAGGAGAAGAACCTTTTACCTCATTCATCAAAAAATATTTTTCGCAACATAAAAAATTTGGCTCCAAAGACCGGAAGCAGGTCAGCCATTTATGTTACGGCTATTTCCGGTTGGGAAAAGCTTTACCTGATGTTTCTGTGGAAGAAAAAGTGCTAATAGCCTTATTTCTATGTTCGCATCAATCAAATGAAATATTGCAGGAATTGAAACCGGAATGGAATGAAAGTGTTTCACTAAACTTTAAAGAGAAGCAAAAACTAATTGACAATTCATTTTCTTTGTCTGATATTTTTCCCTGGCAAAACGAACTAAGCGAAACAATAGATAAAGAAGCATTCGCTTTTTCACTTTTTGAACAGCCCGATTTATTTCTTCGGCTAAGACCGGGTAAGGAAAAAGCGGTAAGACAAAAACTACATAAAGCAAATATTCACTTTCAAACTATTACTGATAGTTGTATCGGATTATCTAACTCGTCTAAGATTGATGAACTGATAGCATTGGATAAAGAAGCGGTGGTGCAGGATTATAATTCGCAAAGGGTGGGGGAGTTGATGGAAATTGTCAGCACGGAATTAGTCAAGCCGGAGCGGTCAGACGAGTTTAGAGTTTGGGATTGCTGCGCCGCTAGTGGTGGCAAATCTATTATGGCAAAAGACATACTGGGTGATATGGAGTTAATGGTTTCTGATGTAAGGGAATCTATTCTGCTTAATTTAGAAAACCGTTTTAAGCAAGCTGGTATTATAAACTACGAAAAATTTGTAGCTGATTTAAGTAAGCCATTAAATGTCTTCTTATCTACTTTCAATTTTATAATTGCTGATGTGCCATGCAGTGGCAGCGGCACCTGGAGCCGCACACCGGAACAGCTACATTATTTTGATACGCACAAAATAGAAAAATATGCTGCGTTGCAAAAGGAAATCGTTAGCAATATAATTCCCCAGTTGGAGCCGGGAGGTTATTTGTTATACATTACCTGTTCTGTTTTTAAAAAGGAAAATGAAGATGCCGTTAACTTTATTAAAGAAAAATTCCACCTTCAGTTAAGAAAGATGGAATTGCTAAAAGGATATGATAAAAAAGCGGACACTATGTTTGCTGCTTTATTGCAAAAGCCATTATAGCTTCCATAGTTTAGCAATACCGATTTGTTGCTGCGCATTTAGTACTTTGATATAATACCTGCCCTTCGCCAACCTGCTTATATTTAATTCAATTATTTTTCTGCCCGTTCCTTTTGCCTCTTGCAACTGCAATACTAACCTGCCTTTTGTATCATAAACAGATATAGACATATTAGGTACAGCGTAGGGAGTTTGAATTACTAATGTGGCGGTACTTCCTGAAACAAGATTAGGCCACAGCGCCACTAATTCTTTGTTGGGATCGGTACCGCCGGTTACAGTACACACTGATGCGACATTAATAACAGTGGTATCAATATAAACTGCATAAAAGGTAGCTGCAGCTGTATCAACAATCTGGCGGATGCGGTAGGAAAAATTGCCAACTGTGCTGCTGGTAAGGTCATTATTGAATTGATAATTCCTGATTGATAGCAATTGTCCTGCGGTTGGATTTAGTTCTCCCACTTTTGTAAAAGATATTTCTCCCGGTGCTTTTCTTTCTATTTCATATTTCATTGCCTCAACATCTTTAGTTCTCCAACTAATGTTTACCCTGCAATTAGTAACGGCAGAGGAGGAAGTAGCATACTCAATTAAAAGATTGGCGAAAGCCAATTTCATATTAGGAATACCATAGCCAACCCTGTCATCAGGCGTAGTAAATTTATGGCCGGACTGTTGCAATGCCCTAATGATTTTCATATTATTATATTCGGGAAATGCCTGCCACAAAATAGTGCCAAGCCCTGCCATATTAGGACAGGCAAAGGATGTTCCATTGCTGGTGCCAATAGTATTAGAAGTAGTTTGCACCATGGCAGATACACCCACCGAAGCAATATCTGGTTTTATTTGTCCATCAGCAGAAGGGCCATAACTTGAAAAACCCCCAACGGCTCCTGCAGCACTTACTGCACCAACTGCTACCACACTGTCGCCATCGGCAGGGGTTATCAGGTAATGCCAACTATTGCCACCTGAATTGCCTACTGCATTAAAAACAATCAATCCTTTTTTGGCAGCCATATCTGCACCAATAGCAGCAATAGTGGTGTTTCCATTCATGTTGCTGTAGGTATAATTTAATGAAGCGTTATCAAAATCGGAATAGCCAAGTGAAGAAGAAATTACATCTGCGCCAGAACTATCTGCTCTCTCGGCACCGCATACCCAATTAAATTCTTCAACCGGATATTCACTGGCATTGTCTTCGGTTTGATATAACCAGAATTTTGCTTTTGGTGCTTTACCAATAAACTGGCCGGGAATATTGGCTGCAATAGTGGAAAAGCAATTCATTCCATGGCTGCCATCGTTAGACACATCTTGTTCGCCTGCTACAAAATCCCAGGTGCCCAATACTTGCCCATTGATGTTTACACTATCAAATGCTTTTAATGTGGTGTAGTTATTAAATCCGTTATCAAGTACAGCAATCTGCATGCCTTGCCCCCTTAGCCCAATGTTGTGAAGGAACTCTCCATTATGAAGATGAATTTCATTAAAGGAATTAGTGCCGTAGTTAAAGTAATCAGTAGTTGCCGTTACCCGTGCTGCGGATTGAGAAGGCAGTTCTGTAATAATTTCTTCCAGTTCAAATTTATTACCCGTAACTCTGCCACTTCCCGCTGTTCTTGCTGCAATACCATTTATGTTTTGTACAAAAGCAAAAGCATTAATAGTTGTCAATGCCACTGCACTACTTGTTTGAATGGTGACTGCATTCTGCCATCGGGAAACATTCAATATAGTAACGTTGGAAACATTTTTAATCTGTGTGATATAGGCAGGTGTTACCGGTAAATCTGCACTATCAATAGCAATATTGTATTTTATTCGTCTGTCAATAGCCCGTTGTGACAGATAAGCAAGGGGAGAAGAAAAGCTATACGGACTACCGCCTTTATTTTTTAATTTGACTATGTAGCGGGTAAATTGTGCTTGTGATTGGCTTACTAAAGCTGACAGAAATAATAAGAGAAATAATATTTTCTTCATTGACAACAGCTTTTTTACCATCCTCAAATTTACGAAGCAAATAGCAGGAATTAGTTATGGGCTATCATCCACTTCTTTATACCAAAACCAGTATAGTAAGGGCCACCTGAACCACTGGTATTAGGTTGATATTCCCATAATTCATATTCCCGATAAACAAGCCCGATGCCTTTTGAATATTTTTCTACAGACCTAGACTTTGCGGCATAAGAAGTGGGAGAAGTTATTGGAACGTTGAAGGCTTCATCAACTTCTTCTACACTAAAAACATCTGAATAATTATTGCCTCGGTAACTGAAGGATGATGATTGTCCGTCATAATAAAAATCCCAGTCACCCATATTATCATCATTACTGAAATTAAACTTTGAACTATACGGATTCGACGATAGGTATTTATTTCCTTTCCAGCTAAAGCCATCTTTCATGGGCATGTGCAATTTTATAAACCGGAGATTATCTTCTAACAACTCTATTTGATCTGGTAACGCTGTGATTAAATAAGTTCCTGCTTCTTGCCACGGTGTTAAACCCAATGAATCTCTTATAGAACGGTAAACCCGGTAGCTTGGTCGTCCAATATTATCTGTTACTAATGCATCAATCTGATCTTTTACCTGGTAACGATGGGTTTCAATAATTCTTCCAAAACCAGTATAAACGAGAGAGTCTAAACGGTAGGTAATATACTTGCCGGGTGTTAGCTTAATGTAGTCGGTGTTATTATCAGTAACAAATTCTTCTTTCTCATTACATGAAAAAAAAGAAGAAATAACAATAGCCAAAAGGCTTAAACGGGAGATGGATAGAAGTCTCATAAGTGGTCTTTCTGTATTTACGGATACAAAGTTTGTTCGGTTATATACTGTTTATCAGGGTGTTTGGATGCT
>JANORJ010000672.1:0-3790 GCA_031415255.1 Chitinophagaceae bacterium
CTTTCGCAAATAGTTGCGTCCGTTTGCTTTGTCATTGTAAAATTGCTGCCCAGCAAAACTGTAGCAGGAAAAGTAGTACTACATCCAAGATTATCTTTTATCGTAACGGTATAACCACCCGGTGCCACATTAAATGTATTAGAAGCTTGAAACGTTGTTCCGTCAATTGAATACTGATAACCGGTGTTGCCACCAATAGCGGTTACTGTAATCACACCATCATTGCCCCCATCGCAACTGGCAGCACCAACAACAGAAGAAGCCGATAATATGGCTGGTTGTGTTACAGTTATTGGTTGAGAGGAGGTACAATTATTTACATCCCGTGTAATAACAGAATATAGACCTGCTGGTACATTAAAAATATTACTGCCTTGCCATGTAGCTCCTCCGTCAATTGAATATTGATAGGGAGGAATGCCACCGCCGGAAGTAACAGTGATAATACCATTGCTCTGTCCATTACAAACTACTGCAATAGCAGCGGGAGATGCAGTTAATGCAGTTGGCTCACTAATCGTAATTGGTTGCGACCCCTGACATCCGCTGCTTTCACGATAATAAGCGGTATATAATCCGGCTATCAAACCAGGAAAAATATTACTGGCTTGCCATGTTACTCCATCTAATGAATATTGATACGGTGGAGTACCTACAACTGGTATTGTTACTGTAATAGTGCCGGTAGCACCACCATTGCATAGTACATCTGTTTTATTTACTATGGTGGTTAAGGAGGGGCCTGAAGTAATAGTTACCGGCAGTAAATTTGTCAAACATCCTGAGGCGTCGGTTACATCTATTGTATAAATACCTGCTGATAGTCCGGTAAAATTTGCCGTTGCCCCTGTTTGTGAAATAGCTCCTGGGTTCAGTAAAAATGTATAGGGTGCACTGCCATTGGTGGGTACTACTAGTATACTACCATCAAGAGATGTAGGACAAGCGGTAGCAGTTGGAGTAGCTGTTGCCGTAAGGTCGTTGGTGCGGCTCACCATTATATTGGTAATGGTGCTATTACAATTGCCCGAAGCATCTGTTACTACTACGGTGTGTGTTCCTTGTGCCACATTACTAAATGTCATTGGACTTACTCCTGCTTGTACTATCTGTGATGGTCCGGGGTTTAACACAAATGTATAAGGGGCGACACCCATTCCGGGCGGTACAACAACTTGTATAGTGCCGGTGGGAGCACCACATAAAGTGTTAGTTGAACTTGCGGTGGCGTTTAATGAAGGGTTTCGATTAATCGTAATCGTATCGTCTATTACAATAGTTGCTAAAGGATCAATACAGGAAGAATAGATAGTTTTAACTACATATTGCTCTGAAGCTGAAGCAGGGCAAATATTGGTAAACGAAATATCAAGTGAACCGGGAACAGTGGTTGCTGTTGTTGCAGTTGCAATGGGTACAACTCCATTTAAAAGATATAGTTCAGAACTAACGAATCTTGAAGTAGCCCCTGACGGAATAAAACGATACCCTTCATTATTAGCAGTCCAGAAAGTAGCATTTTTGAAAGGGGCGGCTACTGCTTTAGTTCTTCCAAAATTCTGCACCCCCAAAATAGCTTTTCCGGTGCTGGCATCATTGCAAACTTTATCTTCAAAAAAAACTTCAATAACTGCCGTGGCTTCATTAATAACAATCTGAAAAGTAGTTGGCGTAGACATGCCGCAGCCATTGTTTCCAAATACACCGACTCTATACCAACTCGCAACAAACCGGCGGAAAGGAGCTGTTCCTTCAAAACGCCATTCAATTTTTCTACCAATCGGGCTGGCAACAGACCTAGGATCCAAGTCCGAATAAGCACCCATAATTGATGCCTTAGGATAATAGGTGCTATTAATATTGCAAATAGTTCCCAGATCATAGGGTATTTGCGGAGTAACGGTATATGCCCCTACACAATTGGCATTAGCTATGTCAAAAGTCAACAAACCATTAGATCCAACTACTACCTCGTTATAAACTGCACCGTAAAAACAAATAGGAAACGGAAGGGTAATAGCCTGACTATATAAATCATCTACATATAATCCTGTAAGCTCATTGCCTAAAGGAGTTGTGTAAGGATATGGAGTATAAGGAATGCTTACAACCTGGTAGTCATCATCTGATTTTAAATGTGGTACCTGAAAATTAAGATTAGCACAAACCTGAGTACAGGGAAGATTAATAACTGTGTTATTAATGCCGGTAAAAATACCCTGTGCAGATAAAGAAGTGCCAGTTAAAAAAACAAAGCATCCAAGTAAAGTAAGCCTCAAAAATTTCAGTCTCATAAAATATGCAGTTGTTTCAGTAATTAACTGGAGGCAAAGCAAGGCAACAAGGTAATCAAAATAATATTACTGAAAGGCATCAGTGTGCTTGATTGAACACAAAACTTGAACGGGTTTTTACTAATCAGGATGGAATATCCTCCATATCATACCGTTCCACCGATTCAATACCCGGCAAGGCCAGCAGGCTTTGTACTAATTTGTCCAATTCTTCTTTGTCATGTACATACAGCCGGATATTACCTTCAAACAAACCTTCTTTGGCTTCTATGGTAAGTGCTGCAATATTAATTTTCAACTCACCAGAAATCAGCATGGTAATTTTATTGACCACACCCACATCATCCATACCTACTATTTTAACACCGGTAAGGAAAGAAATTTCTTTATTCTTAGCCCATTTTGTTTTTACTACCCGGTGTCCATAATTGGACAGCAGCTTGGCTGCATTAGGACAGTTGGTGCGATGAATGGTTAATCCTTTTCCGGTGGTTACAAATCCAAACACATCATCACCGGGAATAGGTTTGCAACAATTAGCCAGGTTGTAAACAATCTTATCGCTGCTTTCACCAAAAATGATAAGCTCCGCATCTTTTTTTCCTGGCTGTGGAATATATTCTCCTTTTTCTGATTGTATTTTCAGTGGCTTTGGCGATTCAATCTTATCACCAAATACTTTAAAATCTTTCAGGTCTTTCAGGTCAACATTTTTTACCGACACCTGGTAAAAAAAATCAAGGTGCGAAGGCAACTTATACCATTGCACAAGCTCATCAATATTGTGCAGCGACATAGAAACACCCAAGCCTTCTAATTTGCGCTGCACCGTGTATTTACCTTCATCCGCTACTTTTCTTTTTTCTTCTTTCAATGCATCTCTTATTCTGCCTTTTGCTTTGGAAGTAATTACAAAACCCAGCCAATCTTCCGATGCTTTTTGTTTGTTGCTGGTAATAATTTCTACCTGATCGCCACTCAACAGTTTATGACTGATGGGAACTAATTTGTGATTGACTTTAGCACCAATCGTTTTTACGCCAATGGCACTGTGAATAGAAAACGCAAAATCCAATGCAGTGGAACCAACGGGCAGCATCTTCACATCGCCTTTGGGTGTATAGACATAAATTTCTTCAGCGAGAAAACTTGTTTTAAAATCCTGCAAAAAGTCAATGCTATCCGTATCCTGGTTGCTGATAACCTCCCGTATCTGCTGAAACCATTTGTCGAAGCGGCTTTCATCGGTGGCGCCTTCTTTGTATTTCCAATGGGCAGCTAATCCTTTCTCTGCAATTTCATTCATTCGTTTGGTTCGTATCTGTACTTCCACCCATTTCCCATCCGGCCCCATTACCGTGGTATGCAGAGCTTCGTAACCGTTAGATTTTGGATTGCTTAACCAATCTCTCAACCGTTCCGGCGACGGAGTGTATTCATCCGTAATCATTGAATATACTTTCCAGCAATCTTCTTTTTCTTTTTCGGGTGGCGAA
>JANORJ010000673.1:0-1541 GCA_031415255.1 Chitinophagaceae bacterium
CCGTCAAACTTACCTGTTAGCGCAGGATTAAGCGTAAGCGGGGAGGAAAAGAATTGAGAAAAGTTTGGATCCTGGGCACTTGACACACTCACCAAAGCCACACAAACCGTAAGGGTTAATAGAATTTTTTTCATCTCAACAATTAATGTTTTCATTCGCCAGGCAGCTGCTACTTCATTTAATAATAGGAAAAGCTTGTACTCAAAGATTAACCAAAGTCCTTACTGGTAAACGTTCTGTGTTCTTTGAAATTGCCTTAACCTTCTCTTGATTGCTTTTGCTTGTCCGGTCGAAACGGAAAAGTACAACATTTTTAAGACCTGTATTGTAGAATTATTGCTGCTTCTAAGGAGGCTATGAGCCAAGAGTTTCGAGCTACGAGTATGAAACATTAAAGATTAAGACTCAATCTCGTAGCTCACAACTAGCAACTCACAGCTCTCTCTACATCTGCACTTTTGTCCCAAACGCCAAATCCCCCGCATCACCCAGCCCTGGTACGATGTAGCCTTTCGCCGTTAGCTCATCGTCAATATCACCACACCAGATAGTAGCCGATGGCTCTTCCCGTTTTACATACTCAATGCCAACGGTGCAGGCAATGGCCACAACGATATGAATTTCACGGGGATGGCCTTCTTCCCGCAAAAATTTAATAGTTTTTACAAGGGAGGAACCTGTTGCCAGCATTGGATCAGAAACAATAATAACCCTGTTTTCCAATTCTGGGCAGGAAACATAATCGAGACTTATTTCAAAACTGCCATCCTTATTATGTTTTCGATAGGCAGAAATGAAGGCATTGTCGGCCTGATCAAAATAATTGAGCAAACCAGTGTGCATTGCCAAACCAGCCCGCAAAATAGTAGCCAGCACAGGTTGTTCTTTCAACACTTTATGCGTAGCAACACCCAAAGGTGTTTGAACTTCTTTTTCTTCAAATGGTAATACCTTACTGATTTCGTACGCCGCAGCTTCGCCAATTCGTTCCAGGTTGCGGCGAAAACGCATCCTGTCGGTCTGAATATTTACATCACGGAGTTCGCCAACCCAATTACTTATTAAAGAATGTTGCTGGCTGAGGTTGACTATCATTTTAGTATAAGATTTTTAAAATTCAGTACCAAGACATCTGGCATCAAACATATATTGCACCAGAGATTATCATGGAACAAAAAAGGTATTTTTGATTTTTAGCAAATCTAATCTAAGTACTAATCCCGAAAGCTTTCGGGACTAAAAATCTCTTTCATGGTTTACAGAGCTATTGGTTTAATGAGTGGCAGTTCGCTGGATGGGTTGGATATTGCTTTTGTGGAATTTCAGGAGCAAGGCGGCAAATGGACTTACCAGATTTTGGAAGCTGATTGCTATGCTTATACTAGTGAATGGGTAGCAAAACTCAGCAATGCTATCAATCTTTCGGCAAGGGATTATCAATTATTGCATGCTGAATATGGGCATTACACTGGTCAACAGATTAATAAATTTATTGATGCACATCAGTTACATTATAAAGTCGCCGTAATCGGTTCGCATGG
>JANORJ010000674.1:0-4997 GCA_031415255.1 Chitinophagaceae bacterium
AGTGGCGACCATCAATCGAAATTGACATTGATGTCTGAGTCGTTGAGAAATGATGGACGTATCTGGGTGCCAAAAGAAAAAGGCGATAAGCGAAAAGCAAATGATATTCCGGAAGAAGAAAGAGATTATTACTTAGAGAGAAGATATCCGGCTTTTGGAAACCTTGTTCCAAGAGATGTAGCATCGAGAGCTGCAAAAGAAAGATGTGATGCTGGGTATGGTGTAGGTACAACCGGACAAGCGGTTTACTTAGATTTTAAATTCAACCTGATAAATAAATACGGTAAGGTAGAAGCAGGTAAATTAGGAATAGAAAATCCTGATATAGAAACCTTGATGCGGTTGGGCAAAGAAGTGGTGAAAGAAGAGTACGGCAACCTGTTTGATATGTATGAAAAGATCACCGGAGAAAATCCTTATGAAGTACCGATGCGGATTTATCCGGCGGTACATTATACCATGGGTGGCCTTTGGGTGGATTATGAATTGATGACGAATGTAAAAGGTTTGTATTGCCTCGGGGAAGCAAACTTTAGCGACCATGGTGCTAACCGTCTTGGTGCATCTGCATTGATGCAAGGGTTGGCAGACGGTTATTTTGTAGTGCCTTATACTATTGGTAATTATTTGGCAGATGAAATTGCCACGAAGCCAATTCCATTGACGCATGAAGCATTTGAACAAACAGAAAAAGCGGTTGCTGATAGAATCAATAAATTAATGAATATTAAGGGCAAGCAAACGGTGGAAAGTTTTCATAAGCGGTTGGGTAAAATAATATGGGAGTATTGCGGTATGAGCCGCAGTGCAGCAGGATTAACACATGCCATAGCTGAAGTACAGGCATTGAAAAAAGAATTTTGGAGTGATGTAAGAATACCGGGAAGCATTAATGAAATGAATTCTGAGTTAGACAAGGCTGGCCGTGTAGCTGACTTTATTGAATTGGGAGAATTGATGTGTAAAGATGCCTTGAACAGAAATGAAAGTTGTGGTGGTCACTTCCGTGAAGAAAGCCAGACAGATGAAGGTGAAGCAAAAAGGGATGATGATAATTATGCCTATGTAGCAGCATGGGAATATAAAGGGGAGAGTAACTGGGAATTACATAAAGAGCAATTGGAGTTTGAAGTGGCGCATCCGACGCAACGGTCTTATAAATAAAAATTACTAACGAACTATACTCTTTTTATGGAGCATTATAACATGAATTTGACTCTCAAAGTTTGGCGTCAAAAAAATGCAAGTGATTCAGGAAGATTTGAAACCTATCCGGTAAAAAACATTTCTTCTGAAATGTCTTTCCTGGAAATGATTGACGTATTGAACGAAGAATTAATCAGCACTGGCAAAGAACCCATTGCATTTGACCATGATTGTCGCGAAGGTATTTGCGGTAGTTGCTCCATGTATATTAACGGCCGTCCACATGGACCTTGGCATGCAAACACTACCTGCCAGTTGCACATGAGGGCATATAAGGATGGCGACACTATCGTTATTGAACCATGGAGAGCTAATTCTTTCCCTGTTATTAAAGATTTAATAGTTGATCGTTCGGCATTCGACCGTATCATTCAGGCCGGAGGTTATATTTCAGTTAACACCGGTAATGCAGTAGATGCCAATGCTATAGCTATCAATAAAGACAATGCAGATGCGGCATTTGCAGCAGCAGCTTGTATCGGTTGCGGTGCTTGTGTGGCAGCTTGTAAAAACTCTTCGGCGTTGTTGTTTGTTTCAGCTAAAGTTTCTCATTTGGCATTGTTGCCACAAGGCGGACCAGAAAGAAAAACTAGAGCCTTGAACATGGTGGCACAGATGGATAAAGAAGGTTTTGGTTCTTGTACCAACACAGGTGCTTGTGAAGCTGTTTGTCCCAAAGAAATTTCTATAGAGAATATTGCGAGGTTGAATAGAGAGTATATGTCGGCAGGAGCAGCTTCTGATAAATAATTATATTACTAACTCATTTTCTAAGCCCTTTTACAAGGGCTTTTTTATTTTTAAATGCCCAAGTTCCTTTTAACGAGGCAGCTAAAAGTAGGTCGGCTCCGGATTCTTTCATCAATGTTATGCCGGGGCCAATTGCAATGTTTGTGCTGATGTAATAGCTAGCTTCCAACTTAGTTCCTAAATTAAATTGAAAGTCGCCGTTATAGATTCCCACTGCAGGTCCTGCAGTTAAAGAAATGCCAGCATTTTTCACCGGATTATATAGTACACCACCAAAGCCATACAAGAAAGTATAACCCCGATATTTATAGGAATATCCGCTTACCATTTCTTTCTTGCCAAAATAATAAGCAAAGCCTCCATTATAAGTAAAGGCAATTTTCTTTTGGTTAGTTATTCCAAACCAATGTCTTGTGGGTGCGCAATCAATCGCAATTCCAATAAGATGAGAGGTGGAGAAATTGCCAATAGGTAAATTGATGCCTGCAGAAATTGAAATATCTTTTTCTTTTGTACCCGTTTTTTTTCTCTCACCTTGTTGTGCAAAAACGGATGTGATTAATAAGACTGTTATAAGTAGAAGTTTATTTTTTATCATTGATAAAATTGGCAGTTTTTATTAGGAGCATTACCTGAGAATTACAAAAGTTCCTTTTTGCTTTATTTTATTACTTGTTCTTAAATCAACCGCATTTATTATCCATATATAAACACCGGAATCTTGAACCAGACCGCCAAGTTTTCCATTCCATCCTACTTCTTTTTGCGATGTGCTGAATATTTTTTGCCCCCAGCGGTTATAAACGCTGAATTCTTGTAAAGAAAATTCTTTAGTAATTATTGGTTTAATAAAATCATTCAATCCATCATTATTGGGTGTAAAGCCTGTAGGCATATAGATACCCGGGAAGGGTAGTACTTTTATTGACACATAGTCTGAATCACTACAGCCAGCATCATTCCGTACTACTACTTTATAGGTAACATTATTACCCGGGGTAGCTATAGGGTTTGCAATTGATGAATCTGATAACCAAGTGGCAGGTGTCCAGATAAATGTATTTCCACCACCAGTTACATATAGCTGTACTGTTTGACCTGCGTCTATTTGAACATCTTGCGGTGCTTGTATGTTTAGCGATTCAAGGTTAAGCCTTTTTGTTATGCTTCTATTAAGGCAGGCTGTCGTAGTAATCAGATCTAATTTTATATCATAAATTCCCGGCGCAGAAAAAGTGTGGGTTGGGTTAATTGCCGCAGAAGTAAAACCATCATCAAAATTCCATCGGTATTGAACAGTACTTGTATCTGGATAAATGGAAGAATTATTTACAAACCTTACCAGTGCGGAATCGCATGTTACTTCAAAATCAAAATCAACAGTTGCGGCTAAACCACCCGGAAAAATTGTTTTAGACCGTTCTATTTTCCCACAGCCACTTATTGATTGGATGGTGAGTTTAACTACATAAGGTTGGCTGGCGGAACTATAAGTATGTATTGGACTTTGAGATGATGAACTATTACCATCGCCAAAATCCCATTGCCAGCTCACAGTACCACTCATAGTTGTTAGCCCGTTAAATTGTACTCTTCCTGTGCAACTATCCAGTATTGAAAATGAATATCCGTTATCAGGATTTGCTGACAAATCATTAATATAGGCAGGTAAGCCTAAAAAAGATCCACCTGGGGAAAGATTAATTTGGTTGGCTTTGTAGTCACAAATTGTACCTTTTAAGTCAGGTCTGTTAATAGCACCGAGAGTACTAGAAATTTCAGCTAGGTAAATTCTCCCGTCGGGTGCCAATTGAATACCATAGTAACCAGAGGTGCCTGTAGTTATGCTAACCCTTGAAGCAACAATAGCAGCGGCCGTTGGTAGCTTTGCTTCCACCTGTTCTATAGACTTTCCGAGAGGATTAGTGAGATATAGTAATTTCGAATCTGGTGAATATTCGCAGGATAGTATTGTTGCATTTTGAAAACTAACTGTTCTGGCATTAGAAATTGTACCTGTGGCGTTATCAAAATCAAAAAGCTGGCAAAAATTTGGTGTAAAAACAATTACATCACCTTGTGGAAAGTGAGTCTGGCATAATTGTTTTGAATCTGGACTTAACTTAAGCATTCCCGTATTTGTAGTAAAATGCTGATCCATAACAATGCCTGTAGCTGACACAACGGGAACAGTTTGTAATCCATTACAGTTTATGAGCCAGGAACGAAAAATATTAGAATTATTGTCGTTGGTAATCAGCCAGACATCAGTGCCATTAGCATGCCTTGCGGCTACCATTCGTTCACTACAGGATGACCATAAGAGCATGTTTTTACTAATGACTTCACCGTTTCCATTATCCCCTTTAATATTAATGATTGAGTAATTATAGCCATCGGCAAATAAATTCTCAATAGCATCTGTAGTAAAAAGATAATAAATGCTGTCATTCCCGGGAACAGGAATAATAATACAAGCCTGCACTGATGATATATTACCTTTTAGATTATCACCATTAAGCATTACCTGGTGGTTTCTGTTGTAAACAGTAGTACCATTTGAATAAAAAAGAAGATTCCCATTACCATCGCAAATGCTGCTGCTACCCTCATTTGTATCCATTTGGCTATCTGATAATATGGAAGGAACAGGTTGGATGCCGGAAGTATTAAAACTTAGTCCGGCTTTTCTGCCAAAATACCATATGTTGTTTTGCTGTGCAAAAATGTAATTAACACAAAACAGAAAAATAAGTAATAACAAGGAGTTTTTAAACATGGCTATTTTCAAAATAAATTTTCGGTTTAGGGTATAATTTCATCAAATTTCCCCCTTTTTACCGGAATTAACATGATAGGATAACTTTCATGCAATAAATAGAACGAATTTTACGATTTTGAGTAAAACTAATTGTTATTGAGTTGCTTAGCTAGGATATTGTGTGCTGTTTTTATACTGATTTCATACCTTGGGGGTTATGCTCAACTTCCCGTCGCTAATACCGTAACAAGTAATCTCCGTCAAAAGACATTGAAAGTAG
>JANORJ010000675.1:0-7545 GCA_031415255.1 Chitinophagaceae bacterium
CTGACGGAGAAAATTATTCAGGAAACAATTGCATTATGTAAACAGGCGGGTGTTATAACGGCTGTAGATCCTAAGAGGAAAAATTTCTTCACCTTTAAGCAAGCCGATATTTTTAAGCCTAATCTGAAAGAAGTAAAAGAAGGGCTTAATCTTTTGACAGATGAAATCAGTGAAGCTCAATTACAGAAAATTCATACTGAACTTCAACAAATCCTTCAGCATACTATTTCTTTTATTACTCTTTCGGAGAAGGGAGTTTTTTACCAGGATAAAACTGATACAAAACATATTCCTTCACATATCCGCAATGTAGCTGATGTGTCAGGTGCTGGAGATACGGTGATTGCTGTAGCGGCACTGGTATATGCAAGAACAAAAAATGCCCGCCTGATGGCAGAAGTGGCTAATATAGCCGGGGGATTAGTTTGTGAAGAAGTAGGTACTGTAGCTATTTCTAAGGAGAAGCTATTGCATGAGTGTGAACTATTGCTTTCCTGAGTCATTTTCTGCTTCCTTCATTCTTTTATTTATAAGACCCTCGTAATTTATTAATAGCTCAAAGAAAATTTTTATTGCTGCAAATACTAGGATGAAAATTTTTCCTGCTCCAAAACTCAGAAACATGCTACCAATAATTACCGTAAACTGTTGAACAAAAATGCGTCCATACGGTTGAAACATTAACATCATCAGCGAGGTACTACGGTACTCACCAGTAAAGACGAACTCAATAATCATTTTATAACAGTAACAGAAGACAAATATCCCCAGTACAATTAATGAATCAGTATGCAGTAATTGCGGCCATTTATAAATAAAATTCAACGCATTGATGTCACTTCCTTTGCCGATGCCTGATACACCAAAGAAAATGCTCATCTGTACCCCTACAAAAAATCCATAATGCACCAGAAAGAAAAGCATAAAAAACAGACCGTGTTGCTTGGTAGTTTTTCCGTTTGCATGCCAATCATCTCTTTTCTTTACTAAAGTAACAATGGCCATTTTGACCAGGTTAAAAATGCCAATGATTATTGTTTCAAGACAATAGACCAGAAACATTTCTTTTGGGTCCCAGTTCCATGCCCATACACCCACTACAGGCAGCAGGTTGGCAGCAATTAAAAAATAATCTGAAAAGGATAATTCTTTTTTTAGCATGAGTTGAAAACTTGTAACTAATTCGTTGCCAAAATAACTAATTTCGGTAGCAATAATATATCCACCGGCACTTATGTCAAAATATACAATAGTTATTCATGGAGGCGCAGGCACTATTCTGAAAAAGGATATGACTGACGAAAAGGAATTGGCCTATAAAACAGCCTTGAAAGATGCATTGAATGCTGGTTATGTGTTACTTGAAAAAGGGGCCACAGCAATAGAAGCTGTATTGGCCGCCACCATGTCACTGGAAAATAATATCCTGTTCAATGCAGGCAAAGGCTCCGTATTTGCCAAAGATGGCAGCCAGGAAATGGATGCTTCTATTATGGAGGGGAAAAATTTAATGGCCGGTGCTGTATCGGCTGTCAGAAATGTCCGTAACCCTGTGGAGCTGGCTTATACCATCATGACCCAAAGCCAGCATGTAATGATGACCGGACAAGGAGCATATGATTTTGCAAAATTGCATAATATTAATACAGAACCGGATGAATATTTTTATTCGGAGTTCAGGCATAATCAATGGAAACAAATGCAGGACTCTGAAGATGTAGCATTAGATCATAATGTTATTGTGAAAGACAAATCCTCCTTCGACCCTTCGGAGGCAGGGACTACGGCGGACAAGGAAAAGAAATTTGGAACTGTTGGTGCTGCTGCATTAGACATACATGGAAATATTGCTGCTGCTACAAGTACTGGTGGTATGACAAATAAACAATTTGGAAGGGTGGGAGATAGTCCTATTATTGGTGCAGGAACTTATGCCAATAATAAAACTTGTGCCATCAGTTGCACGGGGCATGGTGAACCATTTATCCGGGCAGTAACGGCTTATGATGTAAGCTGTTTGATCGAGTATAAAGGACTTTCATTGGAAGAAGCTATGAATATAGTAGTGCATGATAAATTGATGAAAATAGATGGCGAAGGTGGAATGATTGGTGTGGATGCGAAAGGAAATGCAGCAATGGTGTTTAATAGTGAAGGAATGTATAGAGGACTAAAAAATAGCGATGGAGTGGTTGAGATTGCCATTTATAAATAAAATATTATCTACCTAATGCGAAATTTGTCTCCTTTTGCATAGATACTAAACCTTACTTTATTCATTTTTATTATCTCATTATTTACTGATAAATTTTCGGGGTCTGACAAAACGATTACTTGACTTTCACCAGTTACAGTTATTTTTTTGCCTTGTACAATAATTGCTGTGGCTTCGTCAATGCCAATACATGTGTAGGCTGGGAATTTAGCCAATACAGAAATCAATCGGTTGTATCGGCTTCTTACTATAAAATGTTGATCAATAATTACCTTTTCTAGCAGTCCAAGACCTTCTTTTAATTCAACATTGTTAGTGTGTATTATTTTAAAAGTTGTGCTTGATGAATCGGAGGATAATTGATTACCAGTTATCATTTCTTTACTCATTACGGCTGCGCCAGCACTTGTTCCAGCAATAGTAGCTCCATTTTTAAAGGCATAGTGAATAGCATCAGCTATAGGGGTATGTAAAACAATATTCATGAAACGGGACTGATCACCACCTGTGATGAAAATGAGTTTTGCATTTTTTAGCGAATCAAGCCATTTGCTATCATTCACATTATTTTTTGTAAAATTCAGATTGGCTATAATGTTTGCAGTAGCTAGCCGAAGATCTTCTTTGATATAATAATAGGAACTATCTGGCTCTGAACTTGACATTGGCAGGACTACGATGTAATCCCTTTTATCCAATTTCGCAGTTGAAATAAGTGATTGAATCAATGCAGGTGAACGGTCTCCACCACCGATAATAAATAAACTGCCTTTAGGGGTAATGGATTTAGACTGCCCAAAACAAGACAGGGTAATCGATACTGATAAAAAAGTAGAAAGAAGATATTTACTATTCATAAATTGAAAATAAGAAAATTAATCTGTTTAACTCAGCCATTTTTTATACTATATAAATGGGTGTAAAATATAATTTCCTTGCTTATTTTTACAGTTATGAATAAGTATGCCATAATTGTAGCCGGAGGATCTGGAATAAGAATGGGAGCCAGTCTTCCCAAACAATTCATGCTGTTAAAAGATAAACCGGTACTTTATTACACTCTCAAAACATTTTTAGATGCGTATGATGATTTACAAATAATTCTTGTGCTTCCAGTAGATTATACTGACATGGGGCAGGAAATTATTGATGCATATTTTGAGAAAGACAGAATTAAAATTACTGCAGGTGGCGACACCCGTTTTCAATCTGTAAAGAATGGATTGATGTTGGTTGAATACGAGGCTATAATTTTTGTACATGATGGAGTTCGTTGTTTACTGTCAAAAGAATTGATTCATCGTTGTTATACACAGGCAGTAGAAACCGGAACAGCTATACCTTCTGTTGTTTCAAAAGATAGCATCCGGTTGCTAAGAGAAGAAAGTAATGAGGCATTTGACAGAAACAAGGTGATGCTGATTCAAACTCCGCAAACTTTTCATAGTAAAATTTTGTTACCTGCCTTTCAGATTGACTATAAAGATAAATTTACCGACGAAGCAACAGTAGTGGAAGCTTATGGTATTAAAGTTTCACTGGTGGACGGTGAGGAAAACAATATTAAAATAACAAGACCGATGGATTTGCTGATTGCAGAGAAAGTATTGGAAGGTAATAAAGTGTCCGGTTCCTGATTCATTTCTTAAGCCATTTCAAATAAAATGGGAGTCTGTTGATCTTTAATGTCGGATACACTTCAAGTGATGATCCGAAACTACTGTAAAATAAGGCCAGATTAGGGATGTCAGAGCCTTCAAAATCCAGTAACATATTTTTTCCTGCATTATCTTTTATAAATCCATCTATCAGTGCATGAGATGCGCCGGATGTTTTTCCTGTTGAATTATTTCCTACAAGAATATAATAAGCACTGTTATGCGAGAAAAAGAAAACACAAGATGCCAGCAACTCATTTTGATTGGAAAAAATTCCATAAGTAGTCGCCATTTGCCGGTTATGGAGGTCTTGATATAATTTTCTGAAACGTTCAATATTTTCGCTTTCTTCCTGACCCCGGCTTTTCATTTGTTGAACAGCCAATTTAATTACTATATCTGCATTAAAATCCTTTTGTAAAGTGCAGCCAAGTTGAAAAGCCTTCTTAATATTTCGTTGAATATTTTCTTTATAGTTTGCGTAGAGAATTTCATACGGCTTATTCAAATCAAGCACATAGTTAATTCGCTGAGTAGAAAACTTTGTTGGCGAACCTTCGATGTTTTTGTTGTTCAACGATATGTCAATATAGCGGAATGAAGCTGATATAGATTTTATAAAATGTCTAACCTGTTCTTCTGTAATCTTTTTGCCAAACACTCCCAATTGTGCAGTAATAAACGGCTGGTAAAGATAACTGATGCCATATTTTTTATTCCAAGTCAGTGGCATTACCACTTCGTAATCATCCTCTGAATGGTGTCCTTTGGTCATCACCAAAGCGTCCCAGTGCTTTGACATGTGGTCGAGATAAAACGAATAGGCATAAATTAAACCATTAGTTGAAGTGTCAATGCAGGCATTCCATTTGGCTTTATCTATTTGACTGTTGGTGAGATATTGTATGTTCATTGAGCCGCTCATCAGAAATTAAAATTGCGGTTCAGTTTCCGGAAACTGAAATTTGAAATATCAATGGAGAAGGAAATCTTTTTCCAGAACCGTTCTTTCTTAGCTAATGTTGATTTGAAGTAGTCGCCATACACACTGCTGTAAATAAGCGGAATATAAATATTAATGGTTTCTTTTAACAGAGGAATATGAATGCCGGCGTCAAAAAGAAAACGATCAGTTGCTGCTTTTTGTTTCCATGCTTCAGCATAAGTGCCGATGTCGAAAAATAGTTTCAAAGGAATTTTTACGGGCAATAAACTTAATGGATTAATGCCTGAAGGAATAGTAGTGCTGAAATTGGCGGCTATCAGCCAGTCATCTGTTTTAGCTACTTTGTCAGCAAGCAAATCTGTTCTTACTTTAAAGCCGCCATCTCTTACCATTATTTGCTGACTTAAAAATCCGTCAAACTTGTTCCGGCCAGCAAAATAATCACTGTAGGTATAATCTTCGTAGCCACTGGCTCCTGTCATATTCAAATGATAACGGTCAGTGGCAAATTGTTTGGTAATAGTTTTAGAACCTGTGTACAAGAATTTACCGGCAAATAACCGAACATCTAGTCCACCTTCTTTTACATAATTGAAAAAATATTTTCCGGTGAAAGCGGTGCGAATAAAATATTTGCCTTGCTCTATTTTTAATTCGCCTCTATAAGGATAAAGTACCCGGTTGTTTTCAATAACTAAACGCAACTGGTTCAGCGTTCTATTTTCGTTGATAGTTCTGTATTTATTTGTAATGGTTGTATCAGGGCCTGGCAAAGTAACAACAGTGTCACGGTAAAAACGAAGGCCTTCTTCATTAATAATAAACGATTTGAACTGAATAAAGCGATTAACATTGCTACGAGGATTTTTTTCTTTCATCGTGAATTTAATGCCCGGTACTATTTTGGTAAAACCAAGAAAGGTTTTTTTGCCATCGTCATTAATAAACTGGTCAGCAGTAAATTTACCACCACTTACACCTGCATCTATACTTTTGAATATGGTATTTGGATAAAAGCTATAGGAGACAAATCCAAGGCCTGTTATTTTTTTAGAACCTGTAGCATACATTGGTGCCAATAGAAATTGTAATTTTGGAATGGGTAGTTTGAAGTTAGTTATACCAATTCCAACCATAAGTTTATCATAACTATTAACGCCGAACACAGGGCTAAGCAGGATTAAATCCTTTGTAGGTTTTTTTGCATAGTCTTCAAGAGCTTTTAGATTGAAAACAGGAATTATTTTGGTACCACTTCTTTGTTGGTTTGGAAGAACCCCGGTTTTGTTTAAATAGGAAAATGCTGAATCAAGATTTTTGTCACTACTTTCCTCCATTACTTTTTTAAAATCTTCCGGCTGCGGATGTTTGAACTGCCATCTACGATAATATTCCTGCATGGCCTTTTTAAATGTTTCAGCACCGAGTTGTGATTCTAAATAACGCATCCACTCAGCAGTTTTATAATATGCAACAAGTCCATAATTTGCTTCGCTGTATTTTTCTGAGGATAGCTCAATTGGTTGGTCGGTTTTAGTAACCGCCTTCGTTTCAAATGCAAGGCGATCTATTTTAGGTTGCTCACCGTATTTGCTCACTTTATACTTATCATCATAATAACTATTGATGCCTTCATCCATCCATGGATGTTCCCTTTCATTGCTGCCTAGTATTCCGTAAAACCAGTTGTGACCAATTTCATGGTTAATGGTGTTATCTAATGACTTTGCATTTCCAGTTGGAGAAATAACAGTGATTGTTGGATACTCCATACCACCCCCAAAACTTTCTGGCCCTTGCACTACTTGCACAATGCTGTATGGATATTCTCCCACCAACGAAGAGTAATGACGAACGGCACTCTTGGAATTACTAACACTGTTTTTCCAAATGTCTTTATGCTTTGGTGTATAATATGTAAACACATCAATCACCTTGCCTGATGCAAGACGACAGGTATCAAAGTTTACAATAAAACGTTTATCTGCAAACCAGGCAAAGTCATGGACATTATTTTGTTTGTATTGCAGCGTTTTACTTTGTTTATCTGATTCAGGAAAAAGTTGATACGTAGTTTTCATCTGACCGCCGGTAGTTTTTTCTTTTCCTTTTATTGGTTCCCAGGTAAATGATGATCTAGTTTTTAGCCATTCTTTTTCTTCTATATTTTGCAATTCACCGGTGGCAGCCACTACATAATTTTTTGGAACAGTAATGCTCACATCAAAGCTTCCAAATTCACTATAAAATTCTCCCTGGTCAAGATAAGGCATCGGATGCCAGCCTTTTTTATCATATACCGCGGGTTTAGGATACCATTGTGTGGCTTGGTAACTTTGTCCATCATGTCCACCTCTTGAAAAATTATAAGGAAGTTTTACATGAAATGGGGTAGTGATATTTATTGTTTGTCCCGAAGAAAGAGGTGTTGGCAAAATAATTTTTACAATATCTATATGCTGCGGATGATCTTCTACCTGTGCCGTTATATTATTTATTTTAAAATCCAACCGGTTGATATAGCCTTTCTGTTCTTTATCAGAAAAATAAAATTTAGTACTGCCGTTTTCAAGCATTTGATCAGTAAAAGCTGTTTTGTCGTTTTTGTAGGCATTGGGCCAGAGATGAAACCAGATAAATTTGAGTGTGTCCGGAGAATTGTTAGTGTAGGCTATTTTTTCAAACCCATCTAATGTATGTTCCTTGTCATTCAGGGAAACGTCAAT
>JANORJ010000676.1:0-8559 GCA_031415255.1 Chitinophagaceae bacterium
GATGCGGGGAGTACAAAAACGAAACTCATCAACAACTACTTCAGCATTTGACGGAGAGTTTCAGAAAAATTCGAGCAGAAGTGAGTTCCTTAAACTTATCAGTTCAGATTTACATTAAATAGTATATTTGCCAATGCCATAAGAAGTTTGATTGTAAATTCAATCAAACTTTTTTTATTGGTTACCTTTCCTTCCTTATAGAATAAAAAAAGCCAGAGGAGTATAAAAAATATCGCTACATGAAACATGCATTTGTCTTTCCGGGTCAGGGTTCACAATTTTCTGGAATGGGTAAAGAGCACTATGAGAACAGTGCCTTTGCAAAAAGATTGTTTGAACAAGCCAATGATTTATTAGGCTTCCGCATTTCTGAAGTAATGTTGCACGGTAGCGATGAAGATTTAAAACAAACGAATGTAACGCAGCCTGCTGTTTTTTTACATTCAATTATGGCATATAAAAGTATAGAAAACGCATCCCCTGATATGGTGGCGGGACATTCGCTGGGCGAGTTTTCTGCATTAGTTGCAAACGGCACATTAAGTTTTGAAGATGCACTACAATTAGTTTCGATAAGAGCAACTGCTATGCAGAAAGCCTGTGAAATAACTCCTTCCACTATGGCAGCCGTATTAAATTTAGCTGATGATAAAGTGGAAGCAATCTGTGCAGAAGTGCAAAATGAAACTGGTGAAGTAGTAGTGGCAGCTAATTATAATTGTCCCGGACAATTAGTAATAAGCGGTTCAGTAAAAGGAATTGAAATTGCCTGCGAAAGAATGAAAGCAGCCGGTGCTAAAAGAGCATTAGTGTTGCCGGTGGGTGGTGCCTTTCATTCGCCATTGATGTTGCCAGCAAAAAAAGAATTAGCCGCAGCTATTGAAGTAACTAATTTTCACAATCCTACCTGTGCTGTTTATCAGAATGTGGCAGCCAAAGGAGTGATGGACAAAGAAGAAATAAAACAAAATTTGATAGATCAGTTAACTGGTGCTGTTCGTTGGACACAAAGTGTGCAAGCAATGATTGCTGATGGTGCTTATAAATTTACTGAGGCTGGTCCCGGTAAAGTGCTACAGGGATTGGTATTAAAAATTAATAAAGAAATGCAGGTGGACGGAGTAAATTGATTTAAAAATTAAGCGACACATTCAGCCATTCGCCATCAAAATTTGCATTATACTTCTTATAAAAATTTATAGCTGGTTCATTCCAGTCCAGTACCTGCCACATCATACCGCTAAATTTTTTCTCTTTCGCTTCTTCAATCAAGCGGTTCATTAGTAATTTTCCAATACCTTTTCCTCTAGCCTCTTCTGTTACCAATATATCTTCTAGGTACATTCTTTGTCCTTTCCAAGTAGAGTAGCGGATGTAGTATAATGCAAAGCCAACAATCTCTCCTTCTCCGTTAGGGGAGAAGGGGTTGGGGGATGAGGTAGCAACAAATGCCCACCACACCGGTGTATCTCCAAAACCACTTTCTATAAAATGTTCTAAAGTAACCGTTACATCATCAGGTGCTTTTTCATAAACAGCTAATTCTGTTACCAGTTCCAATAATCTTGAACAATCTTCTTTTACTGCTCTGCGAATTGTAATTGCCATAATCGTTTAACTTAATGCCTGTTCCAAATCATTAATAATATCCGGTAAGTTTTCAATACCCACATTCATCCGTATCAATCCATCGGTGATGCCATATTTTTCTTTTTCTTCTTTTGGTACGCTGTAGTGTGTCATCGAAGCAGGGTGGGAGAGTAGTGTATCGCAAGTGCCGAGTGAAACAGTTCGTACACACATTTTTAATTTATTCATAAAATCAATACCACCTTGCAAACCACCTTTCAATTCAAAACTAAGCATGGCACCTGGATGCCGCATTTGTTTCATAGCAGTATTATGATCTGGATGGTTACTTAACCCCGTATAATTTACTTTGGCAACTGCAGCATGTGATTCAAGATAATGTGCTACCTCCATTGCATTGTGGCAATGGCGCTCCATTCTTAGTTCCAGTGTTTTCATTCCCTGTATCAATAAAAAAGCATCAAACGCATTGGAGTTGCCACCGAGTGTACGGTGTATTTTAGTAATTTTTGTTTTCATCAGTTCTACATCTCTTCCCAATAAAATACCGCCGATGGCAGTGCCATGACCATTTAAAAATTTGGTGGTGGAATGAACAACAAAATCAACGCTATACTGAAATGGCTGTTGCAGGTAAGGCGTGGCAAATGTGTTATCACAAGCAACGATGAGATTATTTTGTTTTGCCAGTCTGCTTAGCTCTTCCAAGTCCACACATTGTATAGTGGGGTTAGCAGGTGTTTCCAAGTACATCAACTTAATAGCTTTGTCACCTTTAATAATGTCGGCTGCTTTTTGTAAATCCCTTAAATCAGCAATGATGGCAGTAATACCGAATGCCGGAAGAATTTTTGAAACCAATTCTTCTGTTCCTCCATACAAGGAGAAATGAGTAATGATTTTATCACCCGGTTTTAAGGTGGCCAGCATCAACGTAGAAATGGCCGCCATACCCGAAGCATGTAGAATGCCTTTTACTTCAATGCCTAATCCAAATGTTTCTAATGCGGCAATTTTTTCTTCGGCTTCTGTGATCGTAGGGTTGCCCCAGCGGCTGTAGATATAACCTTCTTCTTTTCCGCTAAAGCGGCGCATACCTTGTTCCGCATCGTCAAACACATAGGTACTGCTGGCATAGATGGGAACGAGGTGTGCATAATTGGGGTCTTGTTTATGGCCGCCATGCACTGCCAGCGAACCCCAGCCTGTTAGTGGAAAACTTTTATCCATTTTAGAAATTTTGTTAGCGATATTTAACCAGATAGGTATCTGAAAATATATTTTTCAAATATATCTAGATTTACTTTTTTATTGGTCACCAAAAATACCCTTTTAGGGGATAGGGGCATGAAAGAACTCTTAAAACAGTATGCGGCTTATAATACATGGGCAACTCAAAAGATTGCAGATGTTATTCTTTCTTTATCAGAAGAAAAACAGTTGGCCGAAGTAGCAAGCAGTTTTAATAGCTTGTATAAAACTATTATGCACATGTGGGATGCAGAAAGCATTTGGTGGCAACGGATGAAGATGCAGGAACGCTTTGTGATACCTAGTGAAAGTTTAAATGGGACTATGCAAGAAGTAGTTGCCGGACTACTGCAGCAATCAAAACAATGGGAAGAGTGGGTGACTGGCGCATCCGATTTATCGCTAGAGCATGTTTTTCAATATTATAATAACAAGAAAGAACATTTTAAGATGCCTGTTTACCAGATGGTACACCATGTATTCAATCACGGCACTTATCACCGGGGTCAGTTGATCACTATGCTTCGTCAGTTGGGTGTTGAAAAGTTACCACAGACAGATTTTTCTTTTTGGACAAGGAGTAAAAAATAAAGTAGTTATTTTTTTTCAGTTGTTTTAATACCCCCACTTAATCAACGTAGCCCCCCAAGTAAATCCACCACCAAAGGCTGCTAATACAATATTATCGCCTTTCTTTAACTGTTTTTCCCAATCCCATAAGCAAAGTGGAATAGTGGCAGCAGTAGTATTGCCATATTTTTGAATATTGATCATCACTTTTTCTTTTGGCAATCCCATGCGGTTGGCGGTAGCATCAATAATTCTTAAGTTGGCCTGGTGGGGAACTAACCATGCTATATCATCACCTGTCAGTTTATTTCTTTCTAATAATTCTGCACTTACATCAGCCATTCCTTTTACGGCAAATTTAAAAACAGCTTGCCCTTCCTGATAAGCATAATGTTCTCTTGCCATGACCGTTTCAATCGAAGCTGGTTTTTTTGAACCGCCAGCTTTCATGTGAAGAAAATTACAACCGCTTCCATCACTTCTTAAAATAGAATCCTGCACACCATATCCTTCTTCATTTGGCTCTAACAAAACAGCACCAGCTCCATCACCAAAGATGATGCAGGTGGCCCTGTCCTGGTAATCAACAATGGCACTCATCTTATCTGCACCAACTACAACTACTTTTTTATAACGACCGCTTTCAATTAGTGCCGCACCTTGCGTCAATGAAAACAAAAAACCTGAACAAGCCGCTGATATATCGAAGCCATAAGCATTTTTAGCTCCTAATTTATCACAGGCTATATTGGCGGTGGATGGAAACACCATATCAGGGGTAACAGTGCCTACAATCATGCAATCAATTTCTTCAGGACTAATACCTCTTTTTTCGCATAACTGTTTTACAGCAGGCACCACCATATCAGACGTGGCTTTGCCTTCGCCTTTTAATATCCTTCTTTCAGAAATACCGGTTCGGCTCCGTATCCATTCATCATTGGTATCCACCATTTTTTCTAAATCAAAATTGGTCAGTTTGTCTTCTGGAACATAGCCGCCAATAGCAGTAATAGCCGCCGATATTTTTTTACTCATGTGATGTTGGTATTTTAAAAATAGAAGTGGTCAAAGTTAAGGTAAGAAGTACGAAGTACGAGGTCAGAAGTCAGATGCCGAAAATTTGAGGTGTACTTCCTACCTCGTACTTCGTACTTCAATTCGTTTCCCTATTTTCGCACCCTATGATAGCTTACCTGAAAGGAGATTTTGTACACAAAAGCCCGGCAGTGGTACAGGTAGAAGTAAACGGCGTTGGATACGAGGTGCAAATAAGCCTGAATACCTACTCAAAAATTCAAAATTTAGACAAAGGAGTGCTTCACACAAGCCTGCTTATCCGGGAGGATGCTCATATTTTATATGGCTTTTTCGATTTGGCAGAAAAAGAAATGTTTCAACACTTATTCAGCGTTTCTGGTATCGGAGCATCTACTGCCAGAGTTATGTTGTCTTACATGAAACCTGACGAACTGGCAAGGGCCATCGTTCAGGGAGACACCCGGACATTAGAAGGCATAAAAGGCATCGGTAAAAAAACAGCCGAAAGGATGGTGCTGGAGCTTCGGGATAAGCTGGCAAAAAATCCGATAGAATCAAATATTTCTCCTATGATAAACAATACTTTGCATCAGGATGCGTTAAATGCTTTAACTGCACTGGGTATCAATCGACTGGCTGCTGGACAAGCACTTGAAAAAACCCTCGCAGCCAATCCAAATTTACCTATTGAGGAACTGATTAAAATGGCACTTCGTACCCTCTAATTCCACTATTTTCCGGAAACTAATTGATGGAGAAAAAACTGTGAACCTTAAAACTGCTAATATTTTCCGTACACTGGTAGTTTTTACCATTGTTCTTGCCTTTTTTTCAAAGGCAAATGCCGGTTATAACCATATTTACAACGAGCATAGTGAGTTTTCTGCAGATACCAGTCGGCCAACCATTCGGGACAGATATGGCGACCCCTATACTTACCCCAACCGAAATACTTTTGATTTTAGGGATACCAGCTTTATCAAACGAACTATTGAATACGACCCCAAAACAAAACAGTATTACATCGTTGAAAAAATAGGCACTCATTATTACCGCACTCCCACTTCTTTTACCATGGAGGAGTTTGTCCGTTTGCAGGGTAGAAAGGATGAGGAAGATTATTTTAAAAAAAGAGCGGCATTACTTTCCAATATGAACCGCCGGATTTTTAAACCCAAGTTCAGGGTTACCGAAGATTTGTTTAACCGCATGATGGGTGTGGGACCCGACGGAAAAGTAAAGATTGATATTAAGCCTTCCGGTTATGTAGATTTTTTGGCTGGCTACCAGGGACAAAATATTAAAAACCCCACACTGCCGGAAAGAGCAAGAAGAAATGGCGGCTTCGATTTTAATATGAACTCGCAGTTGCAGGTAGATGCCAATATTGGCGACAAACTGAAGCTACCAATCAATTATAATACGTTAGCCAATTTCAATTTTGAGAACCAGCTCAAATTAGATTATCAGGGCAAAGATGATGAGATAATAAAAATATTTCAGGCAGGTAATACCAACTTTGCTTCCAAAGGAACACTGATACCCGGCGCCCAATCTTTATTTGGTTTAAAAACACAATTACAATTTGGTAAATTATTTATTACCACTGTACTTGCCAACCAACAATCGCAGCGGCAAACATTAGGTCTCGCTGGTGGTTCTGCTTCGCAAAATTTTATCATCAAAGCAGATGAGTATGATGAGAACCGCCACTTCTTGATGTCGCAATATTTCCGTAATAATTTTAATAAGGCAATGAAGCAATTGCCGGTTGTAAATTCGCCGGTGCAAATTTTACGGGCAGAAGTATGGGTAACCAATCGTAATGGCGCAACAACTGATACCAGAGACATAGTAGGCTTTATGGATTTGGGAGAAAGCACTCCTTTCAGTCCTACATTGACAGGAACACCCAATGTATTCCCCCGCAATGATGCTAATGGCCTCTATAAAAAACTAATGGATAATCCTAATTCCCGTAATTCTTCATTAGTACAGAGTACACTTACATCAGCACCGTTTAATCTATTGCCGGTACAGGATTTTGAAAAAACATTTGCCCGTAAATTACAACCCTCCGATTATTCATTTAACCAGCAGATTGGTTTTCTATCGCTTAATCAACCGTTGCAGCCGGATGAAGTGTTAGGTGTCGCTTTTCAATATACCTACAATGGAAAGGTGTTTCAAGTAGGTGAATTTTCAACCGATGTGCCGCCAGATACATCAGGCGCATCTCAACGGGTGTTGTTCCTGAAATTATTAAAAGCTACTTCGCAGCGTACTAATCTTCCTATCTGGGATTTGATGATGAAGAATGTGTATTCAGTTGGCTATGGTCAATTGGAAAGACAGGATTTTAAATTAGACCTTGTTTACGAAGAACCAAGTCTTGGTGAAAAAAGATATTTGCCGGCTGATAGTGTACTAGTAGCTTACAAAGGTCAGCCACTCATTTCATTAGTAAATCTTGACAGATTAAATAATCAAAACGATCCACAGCCGGATGGTGTATTTGACTTTATAGAAAATTATACAGTTATTTCACCACAGAGCCGGGTCATCTTTCCGGTGCTGGAGCCATTTGGCCATGACCTTGATTATGTTTTTTCTAACCAGGATAGAAGAAATCGTTATCTATATTATCCGTTGTATGATACTATCAAAGCCATTGCCCAAACTTATGCAAACCTTAACCGGTTTAAATTAGTAGGTAAGTCCAAATCATCTGGTTCTGCCGGTGGCAATGCAGGTGCAGGTGGTGGCGGTAATACTAGCAGCGATTATCAATTGGGTTATAACATTCCCCGTGGCTCAGTTTCAGTAACTGCTGGTGGGCAAACGCTACAAGAAAATGCAGACTACGAAATTAATTATGATTTGGGTACACTTCGGGTTACCAATCAGGCCATCATTAATTCTGGCATACCGGTAAGTATTCAGTTTGAAAATAATCAGGCATTCGGATTACAACAAAAAAGCTTCTTAGGTCTCCGGCTTGATTATATAGCCAACAAAAAACTAACTCTTGGCGCCACAGTTGTTAAGCTAAGCGAACGACCATTTTTTGTAAAACAATCTTATGGTGATGATCCGATAAAGAATGCGATGTATGGATTTGATGTTGATTACCGGAGCAATCTGCCACGTCTTACAAAATGGTTAGATAAGCTGCCGTTTTATTCTACCAAAGCCATGTCGTCTATTACGGCTTATGCCGAAGCTGCTTTACTTGACCCGGGCCATCCTAAACAAATTAATGGATCGGATAAAACAGGACAGATATATATTGATGACTTTGAAGGAACAAGATCTGGTATTGACCTTCGTTTTCCATTAATAAGCTGGACAATGGCTTCCATTCCGCAAGGAAATAATGGGCCCGGAGGTGTATCACCTTTATTTCCCGAATCAGCATTGAACGATGACTTGGTAAGTGGATACAACAGAGCAAAAATTGCCTGGTATAATATTGAGTCTGTATTGCAGGAAAAAAGTAATTCCAATAATCCGCTTAAAGGAAATCTGGCTGAACTCTCCAAACCAGAAACAAGACAGGTATTAAGAAAAGAAATATTTCCTAAAGTAAGCACACAGTTTGGCGAAGGATTATTAACAACATTCGATCTGGCATTTTATCCAAAAGACAGAGGGCCGTATAACTATGAATCGAGAAACACCAGAGTTAATGCAGCGGGAAAATTAATTAACCCTAAACAAGCATGGGGCGGGTTGATGCGTAATATTGACCAGACAGATTTTGAAACAGCCAATATTGAATACATAGAATTTTGGCTACAGGATCCGTTTATAAAAAACACAGCAAACCCTACCGGCGGTCAATTATATTTTAACCTCGGTAATATTTCAGAAGATATATTAAGAGATGGACAACGGCAATACGAAAATGGTTTGAGAACCCCTACCAATAATGCAACATTAGATTCCAGCACTAGGTGGGGACAAACACCATCTAATCCGCTGCAGGTTACCAATGCCTTCAGTAATGAACCAAGCGACAGGGTTTACCAGGATGTGGGTTATGACGGCTTGCAGGATGTGGATGAAAAAAGAAGATATGCTGCTTACCTGACCAGTTTGCAAACA
>JANORJ010000677.1:0-3946 GCA_031415255.1 Chitinophagaceae bacterium
GATGTAGCATCGTTTTGCGGGCCATAATCAAAAACAGCAGTAGTGGTATCCCAGTTTTTACGACCATCTTTCCACATATATATTCCACCGTTAGCCACTACACTGCGTGGGTGTTTTAAATTAGTAAACCAATGCACTGTATCAATTTGGTGTGACATCCACTGGCCCGGCATACCAGAAGAGTAGGGCCAAAATAAACGATACTCTAAATATTTCCGGGGATCCCATGCTTCAGCAGGACGATTAATTAGAAAACGTTTCCAATCAGTGTCTTCTTGTTTTAGCTGTGCCACCAAGGCGGGTCTTCTCCAGCGACCGGGTTGGTTTACATTCCAGCTTAATTCAACCATGGTGATGTTGCCAAACTTTCCATTTTTTATAAATTCGTTGGCAGCATGATAGTTAACACCGCTTCTTCGTTGAGAGCCTATCTGCACAATGTTGTTGGATGCTTTTATAGCTTTTAATGCAGCCCGGTTGTCTTCCATTGTTTCTGCAAAAGGCTTTTCTACATAGGCATCTTTCTTTGCTTTTACTGCTTCAATGGCATGGATGGCATGTTGAAAATCGGCAGTACTGATGATAACAGCATCAAGGTCTTTCTGGTTGTATAGTTCATCATTATTCTTACAAGCTGTTATGTCATGCTCTAATTTATTTTTAAGAAAGGCAACACCTTCATCTCTTCTTATTTTCCATAAATCTGATACCGCTACTATGTCAAAATTCAATTCCTTGTAATGATTCAAAAAGCTGGGAAACAAAGCCTGGCGAAACCTGTCTGAATAACCAACTACGCCAATTCTTATTCTGTCATTTGCACCGATGATGTTGGCATAACTTTTTGCACTCAGTCCCATACCAGCGAGGTAAGTGCCTGCGGCGGCCATTGCAGATTGCTTAATAAATAAACGACGGGAATTTGACATACTCAATAATTGAAATGTGAAAAAATATTAGCGAAGCTCTTTTATTTTAATGTTGCGGTACGTAACAAGATTACCATGGTCCTGCAACAGAATATGACCAGTTGTAGCCATTCCGAAGTCAGGCCACTTTTCATATTTACTTCTTGCCACCAGTGCATAGTAGTAAGGAGTGCCACGTTGATACTCCAATACTTTGTATCCATTCAGCCAATGTTCTATACGATTGTCAGGATACACAATTACCCGCCCACGGTTCCATTCACCGATTTTCTTTTTTACATCTTTCGGTTGTAAGGAAGGAATTAAATCATACAAAGAAGCTGTTTTGCGGTTGCCGATAGAACCCAGTTTTGCATCCGGATGTTTATCATCATCTAATACCTGGTATTCAAGTCCTATGGCGGATCCGCTGTTTTTTTCTTTTTCAGTCACAAAATATTTGACACCGCTGTTAGCCGAATCAGTTAATTTGAATTCAAACTGTAGTTCAAAAGCGCCGTATTCTTTTTCGGTTACTATGTCACCGCCATTGGTAGATTCTGCACCAGCGGAGGCCAGCACACTTAACACTCCTTCTTTTATTTCCCAACCTTTGGCCGGAAATTTTTCTTTAGAAGCACCCCGCCAGCCATTAGTTGTTTTTCCATCCCATAACAATTGAAAACCGTTTACTTTTTCCTGCTCCGATAAATTATTAAGTAAATAGTTGGCCACATAAATTTTATCAACAGGCGATGCTTTCAAATTTTTTGTTTGTATACGGATATTGCGCCAGCGAATTTGCCGGCCAGCTTCTTCCGGCTTGCCAATGGCATGCACCTGTAAAGCAATAAACCCTTTCATTGTTAAATTATCCACTACATTGGCTGTAGCTATTCCATTTACCCAGGTGCGGATGGAAGCACCAATACATTCTAGTCTGTACTTATTCCATTGTCCGTTTTTAAAAGCTGGTTTACCGGCCGGATTATATTCCATTGGGTATAGCCATCCTCTTCTCGCTTCATCATACACACCACCAGACCATTGCCGAAGCGAAGGGTCTATTTCTAACTGGTAGCCATGCACCCTGCCATTCATATATTCCGGAGTTGACAAACTACGAAACTGTATGCCAGAATTCATTGGACTATCCACTTTAAATTCAAGTTCTAAGATAAAATCGCCGTAATCTTTTTCAGTAGCTAAAAAGGAGTTAGGTTCTTTTTCAACGGTGGTGCCGATAATCATCCCATCTTTTACCTGGTAAGTAGCTTTCCCGTTCAGTTGTTTCCAACCTTTCAGGTCTTTTCCATTGAAAAGAGTTTCCCATTGTGCTTTAGAGTTTGTTTGCGCAGCAATTCCAATAGAAATGCTTGTGCATAGAAGTAGAAATATTTTTTTCATATTACAAGCAAATGAGGTAGTAACGAATATAATACACTTTTGCAATTTATTTATCCTGTTCTATCTGTATTTTCTTTTCTATAATTATAAACTCCAGCGGTTGTGTAGGAGTGCCAAAATTATTGTCAGTGGGGAATGGTTTTGTTTCTCCGGTTTTATAATAACCACATCTTTCATACCAGGTAATTAATTCATACCGAATAGAAATTACATGCATAAAAATACAAGGGCAGTTCGTTTCTTTTGCATGTGCTGCGGCCGCCAACAATAATTGCCTGCCAATGCCACCTGCTTGTTGCAACGGAGAAACGGTTAGCATGCCGAGATATAAACCTCTTTCTTGTTTTTCTAAATAGACACATCCCGTTATGTCATCCTCTGTCGTTGTATATTTCAGTACAATAGCCTGTGGGTTGTTCATTAATTCGGTTAGTGTTGGAATATCTGTTCGAAGTCCGCCTTCCAGCAGATCAGCTTCTGTTGTCCATCCTTTTTTGGATGCTTCGCCACGGTAAGCACTGTTGATGAGTGATGTTAGTTGAGGAACGTCTTGCAAAGTTGATGTAGTAATTGACATGTGATAAAGATACTAAGAGTTGCACTTTTTTTTGATGAGACTTGCCAATTGTTATGGTATTCTGCGCCGTTGGGCTGTATGTTAGTCTTTACTTATTGATAGTATTCCTCCTTGAAAACCGCTAATCCCACACATATCGTTCATCATATTCAACCTGGTGCTCCTTAAGAATGGTTCTGTATTCATCCTGAAAATTTGTTTTGTTATGATGTTCTTTTTGGGTGGCGATATAATTAATCACTACATCAACTTCTTTTGGTTTAACAGAAAAAGCTCCATAGCCATCCTGCCAGTAGAAATTTTTCAAGCTTTCATCTTTTGGTTTTATCCATAAGGAAGAATGAGATTTTACTTCTTCTAAAAGTTTCATCAGGGCAATTTTTTTTGATAACATACAAAGGATATGTACATGGTCATAATAACCTCCGATTTTTATTGGCTGACATTCTAATCGTTTGCAAATGCCACCGAGATAACTGTATAATTCGTTTTCTATTCCTTCATGAATGAGTGGCTGTCGGTATTTTGTGCTGAAGACGATGTGGATATAGTTTTTTACTAAGGATTGTCCCATGGGTTACGTTTTTTTCGACAGGCTGCACCCATCGTTAGGTTATGCCGCCCCTTCAGGGCTGTGATCAAGATACTTTATTTGATTGATTCCCGATGGGCTGCACCCATCATTAGAGCATGTCACCCCTTCGGGGCTGGGTATTTATATGCAATAAGCCCTGAAAAGGCGGTACATTTTTAACATTGGGTGAAGCCCATTGTTTGATGACAACAATCCCTCAAAACCCACCTAAAACCGCTACCTTTGCCCACCTGAAAAAAGAGGTAAAACGTACATGAAGAACATCCGGAATTTTTGCATTATCGCACATATTGACCACGGCAAATCCACACTGGCTGACCGGCTGTTGCAAAGCACCGGCACCATCAGCGACCGTGATATGATGGATCAGGTGCTGGACGATATGGATTTGGAGAGAGAGAAAGGTATTACCATTAAGAGCCATGCCATCCAGATTAATTATAAACATACAGACGGGCA
>JANORJ010000678.1:0-8179 GCA_031415255.1 Chitinophagaceae bacterium
CGTTTGCAAAACACCAACAAACAAATTTAGGGTCTCCTATCGCTCCTGCTGTTGGTCTCTTGCCTGCGCTACAATACCCACACAAAAGACACAACAGCGGCGTGATGCTTTTGTGTGAACACCAAAAATGGCCAAAACTTCCAAGGCGTTGTCTCTGCCAGCAGTTTCTTACAACAAAAGAATTTTAGCGGCCGGACCCGTCGTCAATATTTTTTCTTCTTCGGGTTTATTCTCGTATCATACATATTCAGCACAATCACTTTCTTTCCTTTCACTTTGTAGTAAAGCCTGTTGTGTCGGGTAATAAATACAGACCGCACACCTTCAATTCTTTCAGAAGAAATGCCAGTTAAAGGTTGTCCTGATAATTGGTGAATGCGAAGGTCAATTTTTTGGAGAAAGCTGGCGGCAACTTTATGAGACCATTCCTTTTCAAGATAAGCTAGCAGTTTTACTAACTTATTTGTAAAGCGTTTCTTAAGAATTATTTGGTACGCCATTTATCAGTAGCCTTGTTGAAATCGTTCAAAGTCATGGTATCTTTTTCAACTGGCTCAGTGGCAAGCTCCTCCAGTTCTTTTAACTGCTCCGCAGAGAGGCCATCTGTAACATCAACATCTTTAGCCGTTTTATAAAAGGCTATATCCTCTTTTACCATAGAAAGCATATCCTCATCATTTGTTTCATCAATGAGTTTAGTAAGCTCCTTCTTCAATTTATCAATAGGCATAACGCTAAGGTTTGTTCAAATTTACTTCTTTTCCCTAAACTCAGCAACAACCCGAACCAAAGACTTTTACAAACCAAAAGGGAAATATCCAAAATGCCCATCTGTGTTTTCGCCGCTGTTGGTCTTCCAAAATCGTTGAGCGGCCTTTGTTGTGTGTTCCCGCATATGGTGGGACAAGTTGTGTGATAGCTTTGTGCCGTTTGCAAAACATCAACAAACAAATTTAGGGTTTCCTATTGCTCCTGCTGTTGGTCTCATGCCTGCACTACAATACCTACACACAAGACTCATCAGTGACGTGATGCTTTTGGTTGAACAGCAAAAATGGCAAAAAGGATTTCTTGTCAATAAAAAATTGTGAAGTACAAACACTTCTTTGAACATTCTCACTTTGGGCAAACTGTTCCACTCTTTCAGATTATGTTTTACATAAGTTTCATTTTATTAACGAAAAATAAGTGGCACTTACTTTGAGTATTTTTTATTACAGCATTTACAAAATATAAATGTGTCAATTACAATGAATAATACAGAACATACTTCTATCGCCGAACCTGTAAATGAGAATATCTCTTCAGGTGAAAATTTATCTTTTTGGTTTGCAGCAGTGAACCAACCTCTCTCTTATGAAGTATTAAACACCAATATTGATACCGATATTTTAGTAATTGGCGGAGGCATAGCTGGGCTTACCACGGCCTTTTGTCTTGCAAAAGAAGGCCGCAAAGTAGTGCTGGTGGAAGATGGATACCTTGGAAGTGGTGAGACTGGAAGAACAACGGCTCAGCTTACCTGTGCGCTGGATGACAGATATTTTGAATTGGAAAAAATATATGATGAGGCTGTTGCACAATTAGCAGCCAACAGCCATATGAAAGCTATAGAATGGATAGCAAACACTGTTAAACACCATTCAATAGATTGCCGTTTTAAAAGAGTTGATGGTTATTTGTTTTTACACTCTTCAGATACAAAAGAAACATTAGAGAAAGAATATGCCGCTACAAAAAGAGCTGGGCTTGAAACAGAAATGTTGAATGCTGTTCCAAACATTAAAGGAGAAGATGGTAAGTGGTGTATTAAATTTTCTAACCAGGCACAGTTTCATATTTTATTGTATCTAAAAGGTTTGGCAGATGCTTTTATACAGTTGGGTGGAAAGATTTACACTCAAACCAAAGCAGAAAATATTACCAAACATGGCGCATCTGCAAATGGATTTACAATAACTGCCCAAAACATTGTAGTGGCCACTAACACCCCGGTAAATGACTGGGTTACCATGCACACCAAGCAATGGCCTTACCGCACTTATGTTATAGCTGCTAAAATTCCTAAAGGTAAATTGCCGTATGCTATGTGGTGGGATACCGGCAATCATGAATCCAAATGGGTTTCTCAACCTTATCACTATGTTCGTTTGGCTGAATTTGATGAACAACATGATTTACTTATATCAGGTGGAGAAGATCACCGTACCGGTCAGGCAGATGATGAAGGTATTAAAGAAGAAGACCGTTACACAAAACTGGAAGAATGGACAAAAAAACGTTTTCCTTTTATTGAAGATATTGTATATAAATGGTCAGGGCAGGTAATGGAACCGATCGATTCATTGGCATACATTGGCAAAAATCCCGGCGATGATAACATATATATTATTACTGGCGATTCGGGCAATGGTATGACACACGGCACCCTTGGCGGGATAATTATTACAGATATTATTATGGAGAGAGATAATCCCTGGATTAAATTATATAACCCATCCCGAATTACATCAAAAACTACCGGCGATTATTTAAAGGAAGTTGGCAATATGGTTGCACAATATGGCGATTGGTTTACCGGAGCAGATATTAAAAAACCTGAAGAATTAAAACCAGGAGAAGGGGGAATCATGTCATCCGGATTTAAAAAGATTGCCGTGTATTGTGATGAAGAAAACAACCTCCATACCTGTACAGCGGTGTGTCCTCACCTGGGGGCTGTTCTGCAATGGAATGCAGATGAGAAAACTTTTGATTGCCCAATGCACGGTTCCAGATTTACCACAGAAGGCAAAGTGATTAATGGCCCGGCAACATCCGATTTGAAAAAAATTAACATTAAAGAAAAAGAAACGTTGAACAAATCAACTTACAACTGATTCAAATAACGCAACTGAACAATTTCAAAAACAAAAATAAAAATGGATGAGAAATTTAATGACGCTACCAAACAACGTCCGCAAGGGGAACGGATTATGGATGCAGCGCTGGTTACAATTGACCTTCGCAATTTTATTAAACAGATTAGAGAGGAGAAAGCATGGAAGGAGAGTGACCGCAATGCCATAACAGTTTTTAAAACTACTTCCCAGCCGAGTCTCACAGCCTAGCCTTATGTGCAGAGTGGACTCGGCGTAAATTTTAAGGTAAGCTCCGAAAAACGGCGAGTCCCGCCCTTCCACATACCATCGCAGTGAGACTCGCCTATAAACAGAAATCTTGTAACACCGGATTTCAATCCGGTGCATGTATCAAACAGAAACACCAATACAAGTGCCATCGGCACGAAGCATATCTCTTCACTACAAAGCTGCATATAAACCGAGCCTACGGCTCTCAATGCAGGGTGAGCATTCTTTTTTCAACGGATTGAAATCTGTTGTTATAAAATAAGCCGAGCCTACGGCTCTATGCGCCTTCGTCCTAACCAGTTTCCAACACAAACCCTTTCAAGGCGTTCCCGCAATACTTCGGGACAAGTTGTCTCTAATAGGAGTTGCTTGTAACAAAAGAATTTTAGTGGCCGGCCTCGCCGTTAATAATTTTTCTTTATAACCGAATCCCTACCACAGACAAACAGGATATTTTACTTTATATTTATTTTCAAATTAATAGTTTATGTGCAGGAAAAATATTTTAACTGTAGTCGTTTGCATGTGTATATGTGTAACAACTTTTGCACAAACTAAAAAAAGTAAAATAGCTGAGATAATGAAAACTTATCACAGCTATAATATGTTTGACGGCGCCGTATTAGTGGCAGAAAACGGAAAAGTAATCTACAAAGGGGCTTTTGGTAAGGCTAACCGGGAGTGGGATATTAATAACTCAGTGGATACAAAATTTATGATTGGTTCCATATCCAAACCGCTTACTTGTTTTTTGACCTTACTACAAGTTCAAAAAGGGTTGATTGATATTAATAAAACCATAGAAGATTTTTTACCTGAATTTAAAAATAAGCCTGCCGCTAAGGTTACCATAAAACAGTTGATGAGTAATACTTCTGGTATGCCGAATTACGATATCATTCAAGGGTTTTTTACAAAATATAGCAGGCAAAATTACACCCGGGAGGAGTATGTAAAAATTTATATGGATTCTGCATTAGTGTTTGAACCCGGCACTAAATATTTTTATAGTAGTTGGGGCTTTTTTACGCTGGGCTATATTTTAGAACGGGTTACCGGTAAATCATTTGCGCAATTAATGAAGCACGATATTTTTGATAAATTACAGATGACCAATACAGCCAGCTATCATCACACACAAATAGTTCCGAAGAGGGCACAAGGATATGATTATGCTTTTGGAGGTTTTACCAGTGGCGATTTCAGGGATCAATCGAATACTATGGGAGCTGGTGATTTATATTCTACCGTTGAGGATATCTTTAAACTGCATATGGCTATTCAAAACAATACTTTACTGAATAAACAACTTACCAACGAAATGTTCAAACCAGGCATAGCACCTGCCAGATATGGATATGGATGGTATAATCAAAATTTTAAATATACAAATACTGATAGTGTAGCAGCCAATTATCATTTGGGAACGATGGAAGGGTTTATTAGTTTTTTTATACGGATACCTGAAACGAATAGTTGTGCAATAATTCTTTGCAACAGCTACCCTACTGATTTTTTTGGCATTACAAAAAACCTGGTAAAAATATTATACAATAAAGCTGTTTTATTAAAACAGCCAATTCAAAAGAAAATGGAAAAGCTTATTTCGCAGGTTGGTGCCAGTGGCGCAGTAAAGGCATACCAACAATTAAAATCAGATACAGCTAATTATTATGTAGATTGGATTTCTATGAACTTTATTGCCGAACAATTATATAATTTGAAACGATATGACGATGCAAAGGTAATTTCAGAAAATAATGTGCTGGAATTTCCTAGCCGGGATTTTGTACACTATACAATGGGAAATATCTATTTAGCCTTGCATAGAAAAGAAGATGCTAAAAATTCGTATAATAAAACCTTAGCAATCAACCCTGGTTATGTGGAGGCAGTAAACAAATTAAAGGAATTAGAAAAACGGTAGTGTGAAGGCTTATTTTTTCAATTTGCTTCTCAGCCAAGCCTCACAGCCCGGCATTTTGTAAAGAGTGGAGCCGATAGCTATTGGCCCGATGTCAATTTAAAAATAACTCCGAATAAGAACAATAACTGATGTATAAAATTTTCTCTTTGCAACGACTGCTTTGGATAGACGGCATTGCCGCACTAACATCCGGATGTATTGTACTTCTTTTTACCACTACCCTTTCCATTTTTTTTAATCTTCCTTATCAAGTTTTACAAATAATGGCTTTTATCAGTTTGGGCTATGCAGGATATTCTTTATCCCTGGCACAACGAAAAGTAAAACCCACGTCGTTAGTTAAACTATTAGTGTTTGCCAATTGTGCCTGGGCAGTTGTTTGCCTGTCAGTAATGCTTTTTTACAGAAGTACTGCGACAGTATATGGAACTATTTATTTACTACTTGAAGCTTTATTCGTTGGCATCTTAGCCTTTTTGGAGTGGAGACAAATTAAATGGGCTCAGCTAAGTAATCATAAATAAAACAACAAAGCAAAAATATTGGTTGTAGTTAGTTCTATTGATTTTATTGCGGCTTTACTACAACCACCGTTGCACCTTGTGCTTTATTCCCCATAATGGAATTATTACCAGACGAACTTATTTTACCCGGTCCCTTCAACGCAGTAGAATTATTGGTGATACTATTTTCTGATAAATGAATTGTTGAACCTGCCTTTACTTCAATGCCTGTAGCAGAACCGGAGATAACTGAATTGCTAACAGTTGCCTGGCCATTAATTACATTGATACCAGTGTTGAGAATACTTTGCAGACGGCAATCGTCTATCACAACAAACCCAGACGGATTAGTGATGCTGATGGCATCATTGACATTATGAATTATAACATTGCTTATTACTACATCAGCTGCCGTAGTTAAATTAATATCAATTCCATTAGCAGAGAAATTAGATAACGTACAGTTTTCAATATGTAGTTTTTTGGCAGCTTCTACACGGATACCATTTGTACCTAATATGGTGCCGGCCCCGTTAATCGAAAAATTACGGATTGTAACTATTCCATCCGGGGCATTAATAATAAAACCATTTGTGCCGCTTGAAAGAACGGAACCAATTATACCGCCGCCATCAATTGTAATGGATTTTTTAATGGTGACAGCGCCAAATCCACCCGGATCTAGAATATTAATCTCCCCTCCTGTTGCAGTTTTACTAATCGCACCGGCCAGTGTTTTACAAGGTGCTGTGCGGCTACAGGGATTTACATCATCACCTACGCCTGAAACCCAAGTTCGGGTGGCCTGCGAAAAAGATGGCAGGATTGCCCCGAAAAGAAAAACAAATAACAAAAGGGAAATGTATTTTTTCATGATGTGTCATTTTATTAAAGTTAGTTTCTTTACGCTGATGTTGGTATTCAACAATCAAACTATTTCTCCGTTTACGTCGTTGGTGTTTAACAATCTGGTTATTTTTTGCATTGAAGCAAATACACCAACAACCTGAATCAAAGGCTTTTCCAACACAAAAGGGAAATATACAAAATGCGCAATAGAATTACCGAACGATGAAGTGTGCGACGCAACGGAAGCTGATAGTAGCAATGCAGCTGGCTAAATAATTATTTCGCCCAGTAGTACCCTACTATTGCCTGGCTGAAAAAGAGATTAGAGAAGGAACAACCAAAGCGATTTCTACCGCATTGCTTTATTGAGCAATATAAAATTGATTAGTTGCTGAAATTTTTATTATTTTTAAAAAGCCCCGTAAGAATGCCTGATACCTCAGGTGAGGATCTGATAAAAGAAGACACCACCCAAAGCAGTTGAAAATATATTTTAAATTTTTTATTCCGCTTCTTTTCCTTGTTGCTTGCAAAGAAAAAAACGAACCTGCAACAGCAGAAAATATTCCTTTATACCCGGAACCTATTACAGTTGCTGTAAACACAAACAAAGGATATTCCATCAATCCCATTACCGGTGATTCTATAGTACCATTAGTTAATTCTTTTGGCGACACCGTTAAAACAGGAATTCCTATTCCTTTCAACGCTGTGTTGGTAGATACAAAAGAAATAAATTCCCTTGCAAATAGAAAAATCGTAGCTCCCACAGAAATGATCATTCAAAACAATGTTCATCCCCTACCCTCAAAGCTCACAATTATACCTGTTGATACAACACAGCTAAAGAAAGTGAAAATGGGAAAGGGTGTTATCATAAATGTAACAGCTAAAAAAATGCCTTTCCGGGAACCTCACCCGGTAAAGGCATTACCGATGCGATTTAAAGATGCCGCTACTGCTAATATCCAGTATTTAGATGTGGAACAAGGCATGAGTTCTTCCTATGTGTACAGTATGCTGGAAGACAAAAAAGGAAACCTTTGGTTTACTGCAGATGGAGGTGGTATAAGCAAATACGATGGTGTCTCATTTAGTCACTACGGCCAAAAAGAGGGACTATCTGAAATCAGTATTTATACAGTGATGGAAGACAGTAAGAGTAATATTTGGATTGGCACACAGCGTGGGGTTGATAAATTCGATGGAAAAAATTTTACCCAATATAATGATGCCTCAAATGGTCATATGGTGAATTCAATAATAGAAGACAACAAAGGGAATATCTGGTTTGGCACTAATGGTGGGCTAACCCGTTACGATGGAAAAGAATTTACAAACTATACAACAAAAGATGGCCTGCCAAATGATACGGTTCTTGTTTATATGGAAGATAGAAATGGGAATATTTGGATAGGCAGCCATCTGGGTGTAGCCAAATTACAGGGTGAATATTTTACTTATTATTCAGAAAATGATGGCTTGCTTAACCAAAGTGTTACATCCTTACTGGAAGATAGTGGTGGAAATATATGGATAGGTACCACAAAAGGACTTATTAAATTCAACGGAAAGAGCTTTATCTGTTACTCAGAAAAAGAAGGACTATATGTCAACTCCAATGTCTCCTCATTAATGGAAGATAAAAACGGGAATATCTGGATTAGCACCATTTTCGGTGGGCTTAATAAGTTTGATGGAAAAAAGTTTACGTATTTTAACCAGGCTGAAGGCTTATCAAATAATAAGGTGCGAAAAGCAATCGAAGA
>JANORJ010000679.1:0-1527 GCA_031415255.1 Chitinophagaceae bacterium
GGCTGCCAGTTTATTATCGTGTATGATAACGTCGAACCGGTTGGCTTTGCTTCTTACCAGCAAACTATTCCATCCGTTTTTAAACTGCATAAAATTTATGTGCTGTCATCCCAGCAGGGCAAAGGAACAGGAAGGTTTGTAATTGATTACATTATTAATATAGTTCAGCAATGTGGTGCCGCTTCATTACAATTGCAGGTAAACCGCCATAACAAAGCAAGAAGTTTTTATGAAAAGCTTGGTTTTATAGTAATACAAGAAGCAGACTTTGATATTGGCAATGGCTTCTTTATGAACGATTATGTAATGGAAAAGAAATGCTGACCTGTTATTGATTAAAAGCGAGGATAATCATTTATCACTTTTCAACACATTTTTACAATCAAGAAATAAGGTTGGGTCGACAGGTGTTTCAAATTCATACATCAATAATTCAATTCTTTCTCCGGTAGATACATAGCCTAGTGGCTGACCAAGCTTTACCACATCATTTCTTTTCACCAGCACTTTACTCATACCAGTGTACCAGAAATAATAATCTTTTCCCTGGATTTTTACAAATAGCACTACTCCGCCTTTTGATTCCTCTGTAAACTCTGTATTGGTTACTCGTCCGGTTCCTACTGACTTTACTACCGAATCAGGCAAACTTTGTAATACTATACAAAGGTCTGGTTCATCATAATGAATTACATTTTTAGGAGGTGGTACAATGGTGGCTTCATTTAGCGGACAAAGTAATTTGATAGGATTATTTTGCGCCAGCAGACTGGTTGGCAGTAATAAAGTTGCTAGCAAGCAAAGTTTATACAATTGTTTCATATTACTAATTTAATCAGGGTTTCTGAATACTCAATTTTTTGGCCATCTCAGCACTCATCCCTTCGGCAGAAATACCATATCCACTTACCAGGATGCCTTTCATTCCATTTACCGATTCGATAGCATAAACAACAGCCTCATCAGCAGGGTCAGTGTTGCCTTCAAACCGGTAAACTTCCACAATCTCAAAATCATCCACATCAAACTTATCGTTATGACAGACGAGACAATTCTCCAGAAGGTTGAAATCAACACCAAATCCTCTCCCCTTTAATCCATTGACTGCTTCAGAAACGGTATCGTATGTTATCATCAATAAAATTTAATAATTCAAAGTTATCCTTTTTGTTGAATAACAGGCAGCAACAACAGATTTTAAGTATATACCAACTGATGTGTTTGCTTAATAACACCCATTACAAAAACACTTTGCACATGTCCCATATTTTCAATCTGGCTTAATTTATTGACATGAAAATCATGGTAAGCATTCATATCCTCACACATTACTTTCAGCATAAAATCAAATTCACCTGAAATGGTATAACATTCCACCACATCGGGCATAGACAGAATAGCCTTTACAAATTTTGTACCGGCAGTTTTGTTGTGCTCTTTCAACGAAACGTAGCAAATAGCAATCAGGCTTTTCTTTACCTTGGTATGATCTACTAATGTTGCATACTGTTTTATCACTCCATTGGC
>JANORJ010000680.1:0-4291 GCA_031415255.1 Chitinophagaceae bacterium
CAAACTGATTAAAGAAACAGACCCTTATACCAAAGAAATAAAACTTTCTACCGGCTTTATATTTTTGGATGGCGGTTCAGTCACCATTGATGCAGACAGTAAAGAGATTGATGTGTTATTTTCGATAGATGGGGCCGACAAATGTTTTGATAACAACTCCACCGCCGCTATTTATTTTGAAGGGGTAAAAACAAAATTAAACTCCCGCAACGGTGGAACCATGAACTGCGAAGGACTTTTTCATTTTATATTTAAGAACACTGCTACCACTACTACCTCCTTGCTGCAAAAATTAATGACTCAAAAAATAAATCATATTCTCTTTATTGGTAATAATAAAAAAGAATCTACTATTAACATCAGTCCGGCAGACCAACAAACACTTATGGCATTGGCTACCTGCTTAGTAAATGAAGCGAAGACATTAATAAAGTGATTGTGTTTTCAGGGTAGTCATCTTCTTAGCCTAAACACTTAATACATTTCCAGAAAACATGTAAGGTGCAAAACTTTGGCGGTATTTGGCAAGTATCTATTATAAAGTCAGTTAAATTCAATATTGAACGAACAAATCTATTACCCCTGGAAAATAATGATTCAATCCTATTGATAACAATCTTAATTTATTCCTTATGAAAAACCACCTCAATGCTGCCATGGGTTTTTTCGACCCCGGAACATCACTACAGCAATTGGTAAATACTTTGATTAATAACTCTCTGCCTGCCGCCGCCCATAACAAAACCAAGGTTATGAACGATGTAGGGCAGGGAGTTGTTATTCTCCATGATGACAGTAATGTAATTACCATTCTTCATGAATTACTCGATACGGTAGTTCAAAATTCTCACTTCGGCGAAATTCATATTACTGCAGAACGATATAGTGGTGTGGTAATAATCGAAATACAGGAGAGAAATAACTATAATGGATATGCACTGGCTTACAGCATTGGCTCTATCGAACCAGATGCTGCTTTAGTAGGTGGGCATATTTCCATGAAAGGGCAACAACAAAAAGTGGCTACTATCTCTTTCAGCTTTCCTGATAATTTACTGGCGGCATAAGAATAAAAAAAATACTGGCTAACAAAAAAGCCTTCCGGTTAAAGAAGGCTTTATAATAAGTATTACTATTTTTTATTTCGCATCCGCCATGTCGGGGATGGCTTCCACCCTGTACTCACCTGCATCTAATTTCTTTTTTGTTTCAGAAAAAGCAATCAGTGTTTGCTGAATATCTTCATCTGTATGCACAGCAGTAGGAATGAGACGGTAAATAATATGTCCTTTTGGAATAACAGGATAGACAACAATGGAACAGAAAATGTGATAATTTTCCCGGATGTCCATTACCATGGCTGTTGCTTCCGGCACATCACCTTTCATGTAGATAGGAGTAACCACAGAATCTGTTTTTCCAATATCAAAGCCTCTTTCTTTCAACCCTTCTTGTAATTTTTTTGCATTCTCCCACAATTTTTCTTTTAGTTGTGGTTGTGTTTTTAATAATTCTAATCGCTTCAAGTTGCCCACTACCAATGGCATTGGTAAGGTTTTGGCAAATATCTGGCTGCGGATATTGTAACGGATATAATCAATGATTTGTTTATCACCGGCAATAAATGCACCGATAGAAGCCATTGATTTGGCAAACGTAGAAAAGTATAAATCAATTTTATCCTGCACACCTTGTTCTTCACCGGCACCGGCACCTGTTTTGCCCAATGTGCCAAAGCCATGAGCATCATCTACCAGCAAACGGAATTCATATTTGTCTTTTAGTACAGCGATGTCTTTCAAGTTGCCTTGGTCACCCGCCATGCCAAACACACCTTCGGTAATAACTAATATGCCGCCAGATTTTTGTTTTTCAATTAATGCAGTAGCCCGTTGCATTTGTTTTTCAAAATCTTCTATATCATTATGTTTAAAAACATAGCGATGGCCGGGATGCAAACGAAGACCATCAATGATACAGGCATGGCTTTCGGCATCATATACAATAATATCATGGCGACCACAAAGCACATCAATGATGCTGACCATTCCCTGATAACCAAAGTTGAGCAATGCGGCATCTTCTTTACCTTCAAAGGCCGCCAATTCAGCTTCTAATTGTTCATGCAGCGTACTGTTTCCACTCATCATCCTTGCACCCATTGGTGCGGCTAGTCCATATTGCTTTGCTCCATCTGCATCAGCCTTTCTTACTTCTGGATGATTGGCGAGGCCGAGGTAATTATTCAAACTCCATACAATCATATCCTTGCCACGAAATTTCATGCGGCTACCGATTTCTCCTTCTAATTTTGGGAAAGCAAAATAACCATGGGCTCTTTCACGATGCTGACCAATGGGACCGGCATGTTTTAATAAACGTTCAAAAATATCTGCCATAAATAAGTAGAATTTTAGAAAAATTAAGTGCTAATAAATTGCCGCAAAGGTAAGGTTTTCAATGTTTTGGAAAAAGCCAAGTTTGCCTGCTTTATACTTATGAAAATCAGGTACTTAGACTATTTGTCATTAGGTTCTATCAAATCCCACAGATTGCCATAGAGGTCTTTAAAAACGGCGACAGTTCCATACGGTTCAGTTACTGGCTCTCTCACAAATACAATTCCATTTTTCTGCATGTCTTTATAATCTCGTTGAAAATTATCAGTATAAAGAAATAGAAAAACCCGGCCGCCGGTTTGATTACCGACTCTTGATTGTTGTTCATCAGTAGCTGCTTTGGCAAGTAGCAATTGACAACCCGTGGAACCGGGTGGAGCTATTAACACCCATCTTTTTGTTGCAGACAAAACCGTGTCTTCAATAAGAGTAAAGTTGAGTTGCTGTGTGTAGAATTTTATTGCATCATCGTAATCGGCAACAACTATTGCAATATGGGCTAGTTCTTGTTTCATAAAAAAATGGTTACTGTTAATTTTAATTTATCAGCAACAGAAAGATATTGGCTATTCTTTATTGAAATTACTTTTTATAGATTCTTATTCGTCATCAATTACTATCGTATGCTTTCTGCAAATCACCAATTACAATTTTTTTCATCTTTAGCATTGCTTGCATGGCTCGGCCAGCTTTTTCTTTATCAGAACTTCCAATAAGTTGACCTAGTTGAGTTGGTACAATTTGCCAGCTTACGCCAAACTTATCTTTCAACCATGCACACATACTTTCTTGCCCGCCATCTGTTGTTAATTTATTCCAGTAATAATCTACTTCTTCCTGGTCTTTACAATCAACAACAAATGAAACCCCTTCGTTAAAAATAAAATCATGACCGCCGGGTCCGTCCATTGATACCATATCATACCCGGCAATATTATACGATGCATACATCAGTTTACCTGCATATTCGTTTCCCTCCGGATAAGGTGCTTTTATTGTTGTTGCAGAACCTGGGAAAAGATTGGTGTAAAGATCAATGGCCTCTTCCGCCCTTCCCAAAACATCATTGGTAAAGAGGAGGGATGGGGTAATAGACTGGCTATTGGTGTTAGTTCCATCTACCATTACCTGCCAGGTCACATCATACTTATCTTTTACCCAACCGTAGCGTTCACTCCATGGATATTTATCAATCGGCATTAATGCAGTGCCACCGTCTGAGAGTTTATTCCACGTATCATTTGTTTGTTCAATGCTTTTGCATTTTACAAAAAAGGAAATAGATGGATTTATTTTAAACATCGGGCCGCCGTTCAGGGCCATAAACTTTTTTCCGCTTAGTTCAAAGATTTGCACCATGCCAGCATCTACCACCATTTTTGAATTCTCAAAAACAGTACAATAGAATTCAGCGGCTTCTTTTCCTTTTCCATCGAACCAAAGACAGGGATATATTTTGTTTGACATGCTATTATTGTTTTTGAAAGTTAATCATCCAGTTTATACCGAATACGGTTTTATAAAAATTAAATGGAGCTTCTGTATAGTTGGTAAAATTCAGACATACGTTTGTCTTTCTCAGAGGTGTTGTATTAAAGTGTTTCTGTATATTTTTTAAAATTATTCAGAATCGCCTGCCAGCCGCCTCTTTGCAATTCTAATGTGTTCTGACCTTCTGCTTCAAAGCTTTCTTCAATAAAAGTCTTATCATCTTCTCTTATAAATGTGATGGCGGCTGTTCGTCCATCATCCATTGTATATTTGATGCTTTCATTTTCTATTACTTCGGTATAAACTCCGCCAAAATCAAAACTGAAACTTCCGTCTTTAGCCGCCATGGTTGTTTTGAACCGGCCCCCAGTTTGTATATCATTTTCTGCGGCTGGTGCATG
>JANORJ010000681.1:0-3826 GCA_031415255.1 Chitinophagaceae bacterium
TTCTTATTTGCCTTCGGTGCTTTATTCCATTTTGCAAGCCATCTATCTTGCAAAAAAAGAAATATTGATTACCACACCTTATTTTATTCCGGGTGATAGTATTATGGATGCACTTTCTATTGCTGCTATGAGTGGTCTAACGGTAAAATTGCTGGCACCAGGCATCAGCGATTCAAAAGTGGTAAATGCTGCTTCAAAATCATATTACAACAAACTACTGGAAGCTGGTGTAGAAATTTATCTCTATCAAAAAGGGTTTATACATGCAAAAACGATGGTAACTGATTCGATGCTAACCATAGTCGGAACTGCCAATATGGACTACCGTAGTTTTGAACTCAATTTTGAAGTAAATGCCCTGATATATGATAGTGCTATTGCAGTGCAAATGCGGACTACTTTTTTTGAAGACCTTGCCAATGCAGAACAAATTAATAAAGAGGAATGGCTTTCCCGACCCTGGTATCAGCAGTTGCCGGAAAAACTAGCAAGACTTTTCTCTCCTGTTTTATAATCCTGAGCCTGATGAAGGGTCAGTTTCCTTTTATTCGTCGAAGAAAAGATTGAAAAGTTTTTTGGTTCCAATTGGCAAACCGACCCCGTTGCACCACCAGTGTATTATCGATTTCCGGCTGCAGGTAGTAATAAAAAGCAAATCGTTCGGAAGGGTCGTACCATCCGGTAATTTGTCCGAAACGTAAATCGTTTAGCAAAATAGTATCCGCATGTTTTTCGATGGTATAATACTGCTGTGAAAATTGTATCAGCTTATCTGCTTCTTCCCGGTTAATAACAAGGTTGAGCAATTCTTTATTTCGGGGAGAAAAAGAAAGTTTAGTAGTTCCTTTTCTATCAAATACTGATACATACCCGGTGTAAAAACCGCTGTCTGTTTCTGCTGCCACAAACCATAACCAATTTTGTAACGGTGCCGGAGTGGTCATATATCGTTTTGCAACTATCCCCTGATTGACGATGATATTTTCAGCCTTGTTATCAATAATGTTTTTGTTGAACAAACAATAAGCAATGTAAAGCACACACCACACTAATGCTGACTTGCACCAAAACTTTGCGAATACCGAATAGTTTTTTAGTAGCACCAGCATGGCCGCAGCAATACCGGGTATAATAGAAAAGAAGGGGTCGGCAACATATATCGTATTAAAGGAAATGCGCCGGCTATTGAATGGTTCAAACCAACCTACCCCATAATTATTAAACGCATCCAGAAAAATATGCAGCCCTGAAATGATGAGAATAATAACAAACCATTTACCGTAAGAAAGTTGTTTTCTTTTAAAAACCATTTTGGCTGCGGCAGCCATTGCCAGGCTAAATAATAGTACAAATAAAATGGAATGTGTAAACCCACGATGTGCATGCAGATTGTCAGCCGTGTTTAACCACAACGCTGCTGCAAAATCTATATCCGGAATACTGTGTGCAATGACCCCTACAAGCATGGCTTTTTTGCCAAGTTGTTTTCCTGCCAGTGCTTCACCCAAGCAGGCACCAAGGGCAATATGTGTAAGCGTATCCAGTCAGAAATGTTTCAGCTAAAATTAAAAAGAACGAAAGAATATTACTTTTTTCTGCCTTTTAAAAAAAACCAGGCCACTAAAAAAACAACACCAAAGATAAGAATGAAGGCCCACCACATCCCGGCTTTAAAAATACCACTGACAACTGAACAGCTGGAAGAGAAAATCATGAATACAAAAAGGAGTAAATAAATGATTCTATTCATAGATAAATGTTTGAATAGAATTTGCAATTTTTATGCCTTCTATGGCAATCATTACCAGTTTTATAGAACGGGGAAAAGTATTCCCAATCCGGGTAAAATAAAAAATTCAGAAAAAATTTTTTGCATCAACCTGTAAGACGATTCTTAATGTTGAGCAATAGTTTGCAATGTCACTAGCCTATTACCTACACCGCCAGCATTTCTTCCAGCTTTATCACCAGCTCCGTCTTGGTAATTGGCACACCCATTATTTTATTATAGCCTTTGGCATCTACAAAATAAACATCACGAATTATTTTTATCAACTGGCCATTATTAATTTCTGGTATCAATACGGTGTCAAAGTTTTTAATAATGTCGCCCAAGTTTTTGGGGAAAGGGCGAACATACCGCAGGTGTGCATGGCTGATAGCATGGCCTTTTGTCTGTAACTCTGCACAGGCACTTTTGATGGCTCCATACGTAGAGCCCCAGCCAAGTACTAATATTTTTCCTTTGTCGGGGCCGCTATCTAATTTTTGCTCCGGAATATAATCAGCAATTTTGTCCACCTTCTCTTGTCTTATTTTCACCATCAGCTGGTGGTTCTCCGGCTCGTAACTAATATTACCTGTTACGTTTTGTTTTTCTAATCCCCCAATGCGGTGTTCTAATCCCGGTGTGCCGGGCACCGCCCAGGGTCTTGCTAATTTTTCATCTCTTGAGTAAGGTTGTAGCTTTTCTTCATGATCACCCAACTGCGTTTTAAACTTAACCGGTATAGGACGCAGCTCTTCTGCTTTCGGAAACTTCCACGGCTCTGCACCATTGGCAATGTATCCATCACTTAAAAAGATAACCGGTGTCATGTGTTGCACCGCAATTCGTACTGCTTCATACACTGCATCAAAACAATCAGCTGGTGTGGAGGCAGAAACAATCGGCATCGGGCATTCACCATTTCTTCCATAATAGGCCTGCATCAAATCTGATTGCTCTGTTTTGGTGGGCAACCCTGTAGATGGGCCGCCTCTTTGTATGTTGCAAATTATTAATGGAATTTCCAGCATTACTGCCAGTCCCATTGCTTCTGCTTTCAATGCCATACCCGGACCTGAAGTAGACGTTACTCCCAATGCACCACCATAGGCCGCACCAATAGCAGATGTTATCGCTGCTATTTCATCTTCGGCCTGAAATGTTCTTATGCCAAAGTTTTTATATTTACTCAACTCATGCAATATATCAGAGGCAGGGGTAATAGGATACGAACCGAGGAACAATGGCAGCCCACTTTTTTGCGAAGCAGCAATCAATCCATACGTAACGGCCATATTGCCCATAATGGAACGGTAAGAGCCCGGAATCATTTTTGCTTTCTCTACAGAATAAGTAGTCGTAAATGTTTCTGTAGTGTCACCATAATTATAACCAGCTTGCAGCACTTTTATGTTGCTGTCCATTATCTCCGGTTTTTTTCCAAACTTCTCTTTCAAAAAAGTAATGGTGTTATCCATATCCCGGTTGTACATAAAATAAAGGAAGCCCAACACAAACATATTTTTGGCTCTATCTTTTTCCTTCATGCCCATGGTAAAATCCTTCAACGCCTCTCTTGTCATCTTCGTCACATCCATCTTTATCACTTCGTAATTATCAAGGCTGCCATTCTCTATTGGATTTTCTCCATCAGGATAATTGGCAAGGCGAAGGTTTTTACTGTCGAAGCCATCGGTGTTAACGATAATCTTTCCACCCTTTTTTAATTCCGATAAATTTGTTTTCAATGCAGCTGCATTCATGGCCACCAGCACATCACAAGCATCGCCGGGAGTAAATATACGGTCGCTGGAAAAACGTAACTGGTAACCACTTACCCCGGGCAAGGTTCCTATCGGGGCTCTTATCTCTGCCGGAAAATCCGGAAAAGTAGAAAGGTCAATACCCAGCATTGCCGTATTATTGGTAAACTGTGTGCCTGTCAATTGCATACCATCGCCACTATCCCCGGCAAATTTGATAACTACGTCCTGTAAAACTTCTTGCTTCCGTGCCATGAGGTAAAAAATTAATTTGGCAAATTTAAAACAAGTTAGG